>CAUVPL010000107.1:0-2522 GCA_963553685.1 uncultured Candidatus Saccharibacteria bacterium | reverse complement strand
AACTGGAGTACCTTTTGCGTTCTTCTCTACCTTTGCAAAGAAGTAGATGGTCTGAGTCTTGCCACCGCGCAGAGTTACTTCACTCTTGTGCAAGTAATACGTAACGCCCTTTGAGTTAGTGTGCTTGTAAGCCATGTGGTAATACCTCCTATTAGTACTTTACCTTATAAGATTACTACCCCTGTTGGCCCCTGTCAAGCCTAAAAACGCTTTCGGCGGCGTAACATCAAGCGAAGAGTAGCTAAGACCACAAGTCGACCGATGATAATAAGGCCGATTATCACCGTGACGATCAACGACCAACCAGCAAAATCTGGCGACCAGAGAGGTGAGGTAAAGGTGTGGTAATACGGCTCAACTGGCAACGGTTTAAACTCACTCATCACCGCTTGCCCACCAGGGATCTTTTCTAGTTCTTGGTTAATGCAGTTTGTATAGCGCATATCCGGCCAACGCCAACCATTGGACCGCGCGATCGGCCCGCAAACAGCCTCAGCTTTTTGAAATGCATCACCATTGGCAGTACTATTACTATTCTCTTGATAGGCTTTTTTATGCCGCTCATTGTCCCGCTCATAGGTTTTGACCAGTGCAACCCTGCCAGGATCAGCGTTCATATGAGCACTCACAAACCTCTGCAGGTCATACAGTCGGCTTGCCAGCCCAACCGAATCGTCTGTCTTGTCTGCGGCATACACTGCTTCACGACGTTCCACCATACCAACATTATTGAGGCGTAGGAACGTTGCTGTGATAAAGGCAAACATGACAAACACAATCAACAATTGCCATGTCTTGATCTGCTCGAGTCGACGAATTTTGAATCGGACGTTGCGTTTATCTGTCATTCCACCCCTTCTTACTCTAGTTTTTAGTATAGCACACATGCCGAGCGACGGGCGAGAGTGCTATAATAAAGCCATGCGAATTTATTTTTCAGGAATCGGTGGCGTTGGCATAGGACCATTGGCTGAGATTGCTCACGACGCGGGGTATGACGTCTGTGGCTCAGACCGATCAGCCAGCCCGCTGACCGCAGCTTTGATGGAGCGCGGCGTTCACGTTGCCCTTGATCAATCAGGGACTTTTTTACAAGAAGAACACGACAAACAGCCGTTTGATTGGTTTGTCTATACAGCAGCTCTGCCGGCAGATCACCCTGAGCTAGTGCTTGCTCGCCAGCTCGGTATCAAAATCGGTAAACGTGATGAGCTATTGGCACACATCATATCTGATAAAAACCTCAAGCTCGTGGCTGTCGCTGGCACCCACGGCAAAACTACCACCACCAGTATGATTGTGTGGACACTGCAGCACTTAGGAATTCCAGTTAGTTATTCCGTTGGCTCAACCTTGAGCTTTGGACCAAGCGGCAAATTTGACCCAAAGAGTCAATTTTTTGTCTACGAGTGTGACGAGTTTGATCGAAACTTCTTAAATTTCCAACCATGGCTCAGCCTCATCACTTCAGTTGACTATGACCACCCTGACACCTATCCAACGGAAGATGAGTATTTGGCGGCCTTTCGCACCTTTGGTCACCAGTCTGATAGTGTCATTGCCTGGCAAGAAACTGCCGCGTGCTTTGATGATCACAATGTACAAGTGTTGACTGAATACAACCCAGACATTCACCTGGCTGGTGAGCACAATCGGCGTAACGGTATGCTAGCCTTAGAGGCAGTCAAGCACATGACAGAAATTGACGAAGCAAGCGTCATCACCAGTATTAATCAATTCCCTGGCGCAGGTCGCCGATTTGAGAAATTGGCCCAAGGTCTGTACTCAGACTACGGCCACCACCCAGTGGAGATCAAAGCTACCCTACAGCTCGCGCAAGAGTTGTCTAGCCACGTGGTATTGGTCTACCAGCCGCATCAAAATGTTCGCCAACACGAAATCATAGCACAGTATACTGCAGATATATTTGAAGCTGCTGAAGAGATCTATTGGCTACCAACCTATTTAACTCGCGAAAATCCAGAATTACCAGTCCTATCCCCACAAGAACTAACTCGCCAAATCGTTGCTTCACGTCCTGACTGTGTCACCTTTACTGAGCTAGATGACGCATTGTGGGACCACATCACCGCCGCACTTGACGCTGGTAAATTGGTCTTGTGCATGGGCGCTGGCACCATTGACCATTGGGTACGACAACGCGCCGCCACACTGGACGCTTAGCGGTTATCACCGCTGCCGTGTAGCTGATGGCGCTCCTTACGGCTCAATAGCTTCTCATTATTCATCCGCGCCACATCTTCCAGGCTGGAACCCAATAAATGCGCTACCGCATTGACATACCACAAGATATCTCCCAATTCTTTGAGGATATCTGTTTTGTCTGACTCCTCGAGCATTCCCCGTTTGTCACGCAGCAACTTTTTGATTTTTTCAACCACCTCGCCAGATTCACCAGCCAGCCCCAATACCTGACCCATGAGCTGCGGGCTGATGTCACCATAATCGTAGTTGTCTGACAGTGTAGTGATGGCTTTATCTGCATATTCTTGAATATTCAT
>CAUVPL010000106.1:0-2583 GCA_963553685.1 uncultured Candidatus Saccharibacteria bacterium | reverse complement strand
CGTATACTTTGTATAAATCCTTTGACTGCAAACTTAAAGCCACCTTTTGGTATTTGGTACACCATGAACATGAAATATATGAGTGTAAATTTGAACCACATCGGTATAATCATAGGAAATGGCACATTCTTCCAAAATACCTGCGGCAAGTTTTTGAATACTTGGTTGATGGTAAAACCAGGAATCTTAGAGCTTGTTGCTGAATGTTTATGGAAAACTACCGCAGTTTTTTCATACCACACCTTCCAGCCGACCAGCTGCATACGCCATGAAATATCAACATCTTCGTTGTACGCAAAAAAGTCCTCATCAAAGAAGCCAATTTGCTGAAAAACTTTGGTGCGATACAAGGTTGCTCCACCCGTTGCACCAAAAAGTAGGCCACTGTCAGGGGCTTGGTCTTTTGGTAAATGCTCCGCACGCAGCGCCGGAATACCCCAGGTAGAATATTCGTCACCCGCGTCATCAATGAAGTTACCAGTGGTGTCCAACATCAAACTAGTGACCGCACCGACCTCTGGCTTCTGTTCCAAAGCAGTCGCTAGGTTTTTGAGCCAATCTGGCTCTGGAGCCGCATCATTGTTCAACAAGGCCACCGCATCAAAGCCCTGTTCGATAGCCCAGCGAATACCAATATTAACGCCACCAGTAAAGCCAGTGTTTTTTGGCTCTTGGTGAAAATGGAGATTCTTCATCTTGATTTTCGACAATTCCTTAACCGAGTCATCGCCCGATCCATTGTCTATCAAATATATCTCAAAATCTTCATGTGTCTGCTTTTTCATGGCAGCCAAACATTTCTTCGTGTCCTGCCAGCCTTTATAATTCAGAATAACCACTGCGGCTCTCATATCATCTCCTGTTTTAGCCTGATGCAGTCCATTATACATGGTATAGTATATATATGACCAGAATGCTAGTTACGGGAGGTGCGGGATTCATTGGCTCGAATTTTGTACATTATACCGTCAAACACAAGCCAGAATACGACATCACTGTTATCGACAAGCTCACCTATGCGGGTAATACTGCTAATTTACAACCAGTGGCTGACCAGATTAATTTCGTAGAAGGCGACATTTGTGATGCCGAATTGATGGATAAATTGGTGGCTGAAACTGACATTGTAGTGCATTTTGCCGCCGAAAGCCACAACGACAATTCCCTGCGTAATCCGTGGCCGTTCGTCGAGACCAACGTCATCGGCACCTACACCATTCTTGAGGCTATTCGCAAGCACGGCAAGCGCCTCCATCACATCTCGACCGACGAAGTGTTTGGCGATTTGGAACTTGACGACCCCAACCGTTTTACTGAAGACACGCCGTACAACCCCTCCAGCCCCTACTCCAGCACCAAAGCTTCCAGCGACATGCTAGTACGCGCCTGGATTCGCAGCTTCGGCATCAAAGCGACGATTTCCAATTGCTCCAACAATTACGGACCCTACCAACACATCGAAAAGTTTATTCCACGCCAAATCACTAACATTTTGAGCGACATCAAGCCCAAATTGTACGGCACCGGCGAGCAAGTCCGCGACTGGATTCACGTTGATGATCACAACTCGGCCGTTCACCTCATCTTGGAAAAAGGCGAACTGGGTGAAACGTACATTATCGGCGCTGACAACGACCACGTCAATAACAAGATGGTGATTGAGCTAATTTGCGAGCTAATGGGCAAAGGTAAGGATTGGTATGAGCATGTCAATGACCGCCCTGGCCACGATATGCGCTACGCCATGGATTCTAGCAAACTGCGCCGTGAACTGGGCTGGCAGCCACAGTACACTGATAACCAAACTGGTATGCGCGACGGTCTACTGCAAACTATTGAATGGTACCGCGAACACGAAGACTGGTGGAAAGCCCAAAAAGAAGCGGTTGAAGCAGCTTACGCAAAACAGGGGCAATAATCATGACAGATGTGCCATCAAAAACTAAAGTCAGCAGTAAAATCGTCTACCAAAATCCTTGGATCACCATCCACGAAGATCAGACCATTAGTCAAGACGGAAATACCGGAATCTATGGCTATATGGAATCGCGAGATTCGTGCATGGTTGTAGTGGTAGACGACCAAGAGCGCTTGTACTTGGTGCGTGGTTTTCGCTATCCCTCACAAAGCTTTGGCTGGGAACTTCCCGGTGGCGGAGGTGACAATGAAGATCTATTAGAAGCCTCAAAGCGCGAACTTGAAGAAGAAACCGGCATCATCGCTCAGTCCTGGCAAAAACTAGGTGAAGCGTATGTCTGTAATGGCCTATTGACAGAGAAAATGGCCGTTTGCCTGGCACAAGAGCTAAGTTTTACTGGCCAGCGCGAACAAAGTGATGAGCTCTTTAGTGATATACGATTTTTCACACTTGATGAGATCAATGAGCTGATTCGAAACGGCGAAATTAATGATTGCCAAACCCTGGCAGGACTACACTATTATCAACTATGGCGAAAGGACAATCTATGAGCTTCGATCCAAACGACTACAATGAACTAACCGTCACCGAATCCCCCATCCCCGGGCTGTTTGTAGTAAAACTGCCTGTTCATGGCGATAACCGCGGCTGGTTCAAAGAAAACT
>CAUVPL010000105.1:0-2614 GCA_963553685.1 uncultured Candidatus Saccharibacteria bacterium | reverse complement strand
GCCACCATCGCTGGCACCATCGTCCTGATTGTAGCCCTACTGTTAAGCCTCTTTTCACTCTACAAATCTGGACAAATCGCCTTTATGTATACCGAATTAGCAAAACAGGAGGAATTATGAATCGACAAAAATCAGCGGGCGTAGCAATCATTTGGGTTATTTCAGGCATTTTAATTACAGCAATCGTCGCATTGTTTATCTACGGCATCGTTAATCGTCCACCAAATCGCCACGTTGGTGACGGCAAGCCGTGGAATGAAAAGATGTCACAAGGCTCTAGCGAAGCTAAACATGTGTTCGTTGACTACACTGACTATTTCTGCTCATTCTGTGCCGAAGTTGAAGCAGCCACTAACGCTGATTTCTTCAAAAATGAGTATCTCAAATCAGGCAAAGTTCGCTACGAACACCGCGTGGTGACGCTGCTCAAAGAAGTTACCGACAACACAGAAACTGGCGCTCACGCTGCCTTTTGCGCCGCCGACCAAGACAAATACTGGCAATACACGCACGACATCGTGCCGCGCATTAAACGTGATTATTTTGACAAAGGAATTGGTGTGAAAAACGTTGCCGTGCCGCAAAAAATTCCACCACTGCCGCTAGACTATTTCCTGGCGTCTGCTAAACATATTGGTATGGATGAGGCGAAATTTGCTGACTGTATGACCAAAAAACCACACCAAAAAGAGATTGATGACAGCACCCAAAAAGCCCTTTCGCTTGGTGTGAGCGGCCTACCATACATGGTGATCAATGATTATGTCGCCAGTGGATTTGCTGGTGGTGAGAATGGGCTGAAGGCGATTTTGAAAGCCGGCGGAGTGAACTAATGTCTGCCAAAAAAACGCAAACGAAACCCCAAAAATCATCAAACAAACGACCGTCAACTCAGCCTCGCCGTGAGGCAAAAACCAACACAGCATCCTACAGCACATCCAGGCTGAGCAGTATTTTATTCACCACCCTCCTCTTGCTGGCAGTAGCCGCCATGGCAGCGTTATTTTATCTCCAATCCATACAACCACCCGTCCAGCGCCCAACCGTTCTGGAAGATGAAAAATACTATTTCACCGATTCGCGCTATGCTGGCATTCGCTCCAAGTTTGTGACGCGCGACACCAAACGCGAAAAAGTCTCAATTGAATATCCAATCACCAGTAACTCCAAAATCAACAAACTCATCGCCCGAGCAATCGACCGCGCCGACGGTGATTTTCGCTATACCTCGTCGAGCACCATCACCTTTGACCGACCAATGACCGAAACCATCAGTTACCAAGTCACGCACAATAATTCCGCTGCCCTGTCGATCATCGTCAACATCAAACAAGACATGCACGGCGCCCATCCGGTGTCGTTAACGCTGTTTTGGACCTTTGATAAAGACTCTGGCGAGGTGATTAGCTTGGATAATTTGACTGAAAAATCAGAGGAAGCCACCAAGGCAATCGTAGCGGCCGCTCAGCGCGACGTCGCACAAACCATCAAACAACGCCACCAACCAGAAGCAAATCTCGAGGAGATGATTACCAAAGAAACGTTGGCGAACTTTATCATCACCGACGATGGCAACACCTTAGCTTGGCCAATTGGACAAGCCTCCTTGTTGCCATCAGCCTACGGTGAGCTGACCATCAAAGTGCCGGCCGCTGCCGTCGCCAAATACCTACAAAATCCAACAGCTCAAAAACTAGCTAACTTCCCCAAGCCACCCGAGCCAAAGCCAGAACCAACACCAACGCCCGCTGCGCCGACACCTGCACCAACCACTGGCAATAAAGTGATTGCGTTGACGTTTGATGACGGGCCGGGACCATACACCGCACACCTACTAGACATTTTGGATCAATATGGTGCGAAAGCGACGTTTTTCTTGATTGGTAGCAAAGTTTCTGGGCAGGCCAGTGTCGTGCGCAGCATACAGGCGCGTGGCCATCAACTGGGCAACCACTCGTGGTCACATCCGGAACTACCTAAGCTATCAGTTGACCAAATTGCTGGCGAAATTGACCGTACTAACGAGGCCATCAGACAAGCCACTGGCGTCAAGCCGAGCATTCTGCGCCCACCGTATGGCGCAGCTAACGGTGTAGTTTTGGAGCAACTTCGAGCACGCGGTATGTCGTCAATCTTGTGGTCGGTTGATACGCGGGACTGGGCTGATCGCAATAGCCAAATTGTCTGTTCACGCGCCGTCGCTGGCGCTCACCCTGGAGCCGTCATTTTGATGCACGACATTCACCAAACGTCCGTCAATGCCGTGCCGTGCATCCTCAGCTCGCTGAAGCAGCAGGGATATTCGTTTGTGACGATACAACGATTGAATTAGTCCGACAGATCAATGTCAAACAGCTTATATTTAGAGGCCGCGCCGCGTACCAATTTTACCTTTGACGGCGCCACACCAAAATGTTTCGCCAATAGCTTCGTCGCCGCCACATTTGCTCGCCCTTCAATGGCTGGAGCCTTGATGTAAATAGTCAGCGAGCCATCATCGTTTACTACCACCTCTTCACGGTGGCGGGAGTTGGGCTTGAGATGGGTGAAGATTTTCATACTTCAATCTAATTTAATCAACAACCTTATCTTCATCTGATTCATTCAATATAAT
>CAUVPL010000104.1:0-2617 GCA_963553685.1 uncultured Candidatus Saccharibacteria bacterium | reverse complement strand
AAAGCTGTCATCGGTCAGCGACTCGTCAGACGCTTGTGTCAATCCTGTCGCCAAGCCTACACCCCCAGCCAAGAAGAATTGAACTACATCACCCAAATGTTCAATATCACGCCAGAGTCAATGCCACACCTACACGAGCTTGAAGAGCAGGCCGCCTCAGAGAGCATTGGCGGCGATACACCAATGGGCACGACAGACGCAACCATCGTTCAACTGTGGAAGCCATCGCCAGAAGGCTGTGACGAATGTGGGCACAATGGTTTCAAAGGCCGCGTTGGTATTTACGAAGTGTTGGGTATTTCTGTGGCCATTCAAAAGATGATCACCGCGAACGCCACCAGCAATGATATTCAGGAACAAGCGATTAGCGAAGGTATGATCACCATGCAGATGGATGGATTGATCAAATCATTCCGTGGCGTCACAACCATTGAGGAAATTTTACGTGCAACGAGGGAGCAATAACACATGACTAGTTTTAGTTTTGTCGCGACAAAAAAAGATGGCTCAACGCTATCATCAACTATAGAGTCGAGCGATCGCGCGGCCGCCATCCGCTCAATTCAAGCGCAGGGTTTAAAATTGGTCAATCTCAAAGAGGCGAACGCCAAGCCTGGACGCAAACGCCGTCGGAAAATTAAGTCTGACGAATTGGTGATGTTTACCCGTCAGTTAAGCTCCATGGTCTCGGCTGGTGTGCCAATCCTTCGGTCACTCGAGTCAATGACAGAACATGCCGAAAGCGCATCATTCCGCTCAATCATTGGCGACGTCTCAAAAGACATTGAAAGTGGTTTGTCATTTGCTGATGCGCTGGCACGACACCCTGATACTTTCAATGATGTCTACGTCAACATGGTTCGCGCTGGTGAAACCGGTGGTATTTTGGACGACATTTTGAAGCGTTTGGCTTTGCAGCAAGAAAAATCAGCATCCATCAAGAAAAAGGTTAAAGGAGCCATGACCTATCCAATGGTGCTGATCGTCATTACTATTGGTGCATTTTTTGGCTTGATGATCTTTGTCCTACCAATGATTGGTAAAACCATCAAAGATCTGGCGGGAGAAGATGCCGAACTGCCAGCGTTGACCCAAGCCATGCTGGGAATTAGCGCCTTCATGGTCAATTTCTGGTACATTCTACTACCACTGGTCGGCGCGGCAATTTATGGTTTCTTGCGCTACATCAAAACACCTGGTGGCAAGAAAAAATACCATCACTTTTTGGTACATGGACCGATCATCGGCAAAATTATGAAAAAAATTGCCATCGCTCGCTTCACTCGAACCTTCTCTTCCCTCATCGGTGCTGGTGTGGCTGTGCTGGAAGCGCTGGAAGTGACCTCCAAAGCAGTTGGTAACAGCGTGTACGAAGAGTCGCTCACTGGCGCCGCCAAGCGCGTGAAAAACGGTGAGGTATTTTCAAAAATCATCGCTGAAGATGAAGTGCTATATCCGCCAATCGTAGCGCAAATGTTGGCAGTCGGTGAAGAAACTGGTCAAACCGATCAAGTCCTGGTCAAGGTTGCTGATTTTTACGAGGAAGAAGTTGACACCGCCATCGCCAGTATCAGCTCCACCATTGAGCCAGTGATGATCGTCTTCATGGGTGGTATGGTTGGCTTGATCGCCGCCAGTGTGATGATGCCAATTACTGGATTGGCAAATCAAATTAAGGGTTAGCAAATCAAGTTGGTTATGGTATACTAAAAAAGAATTATATAAATGTGTGGGCAATATTGTGAGTTCTATATTTTACAAAAATAAACCAATCATTGGATTTGATTTCAGCAAAATAGGCGCCCGAGTGATGTCACTGGACGTCACAAAAATGAGCGTTCACGGCTACGGGGCCATTGATTTCGATCCATCCAATATGTCTGATGACTTGGAAGTCTGTTCAGACTACATCGTTACGCGTATTAATGAATTGTTTGAAAAAAACTTAGTTGGCAAGCTGAACAGCAATCGAGCTGTCCTCAGCCTGCCGACGTCACGCACCTTTTCACGTACCTTTACCGTACCTAAAGCTCAGGAAGCGTCTTTGCGAGACGCCGTCAACCTAGAGGTCGAACAATATATACCGATGCCGCCAGATCTGCTCTATGTTGACTATCAGATTATCAAGCGCGACAAAGATTTACTGACCGTACTGATGTGCGCTGCACCGAAAAAAGACATCGAGGTGATGACGACCATCGCCAAACAGTGCGGTATTGAAATTGCCATGATCGAACCAAGCATCAACGCCATCGCCCGCATCCTAAAATCAACCGAAAGCGGCGGACTACCAACCGTCATCTTGGACATTGGACCATCGACGACAGATATCGCAATCTTAGACTCTGTCATACGCGTGACTTCTGGTGTCAACATCGGCGGCAACACCTTCACTCTCAACATTGCCAAAAAGCTCAATACACCACTGGAAGCAGCCCATCAGCTGAAAGTTCTGAGCGGTCTAAACTCTGGACCAAAGCAAGCGCAAATCACCAGTGCGCTTAAACCAAGCCTGGAAACGGTCGTCAAAGAAACCCAAAAGATTATTCGCTACTACTCTGAACACTTCCCGAATGAGCCAAAAATGGAGCAGCTACTCATCGTCGGTAGCGGCAGT
>CAUVPL010000103.1:0-2617 GCA_963553685.1 uncultured Candidatus Saccharibacteria bacterium | reverse complement strand
ATACAAAGTATACGCCTATGGCCAAAATCTCTGGCTAAGCGCCGCCGCATTCAAAAGACCAAAACTGTTTCAAATGCTTACATCAAATCACTGCTATATCATGGTCTTCCATTAAAGCAGGTTAATCGCATCAAGAAAGCCTTGGGATTTAAGTAATTAGAGGGTAAAATAACACTATGAAACGCGATTTCCTGTTTACCTCAAAAGCGTTACTCTTACTGGCTGATGTCGCGATGGTGGTGCTGTCGTTTGCGCTAGCTTATTATTACCGCACCCATCTGGACACCCGCGTGTATTATTTTGTGCCGCAAATTCGCAACTTTGTCGTGCTGATCGTGGCGTTGTTACCACTGTGGCTGATGGTTAATGCCTTGTCTGGTCTGTATAACCGAGAAATATTTTTGTCGCGCCCCAAAGAGTATATGCGCGTGCTGTTGACTTCGGTGATTAGTGTGATGGCGCTAATTTCTTACGAATTTTTCACTGGCGAAGATGTGTTTCCGGTGCGAATCATTGCAGTATACTTTGTGGTCATCAACTTTATCTTGATGATTCTTGGTCGTGAGATTGTGAAATTGATCAATAGTGTTTTAATTCTACGTGGCTTTGGTAGGCAAAAAGTGTTGATCGTTGGTGATAATGATAAAACCGTTGAGTTGGCAGAATATTTTGGCAAAAATATCAATTATGGCTATGATGTCGTTGGTGTCGTGGCTGGCTATGGTGGTAAAGGGGTTGAAACCTTTAAGAATTTCAAAACAGCAGTCGAATCAGTTCGCCCAGCTATCATCATGCAAACTGACATCACACGGTCCCAAGAGGTCTATCACTACGCTTTGTCAAACCACCTGACCTATATGTTCGTGCCGCAGCAAGACCGAATGGTATCCAAAATGAATAGCGTGGAAATCATTGCTGGGCTGCCAATCATAGAAATTCAGGCAACCCAGTTGTTTGGGGTTGGTCGAGTGTGGAAACGCTTGATGGATATCGTGGTCGGTAGTGTAGCACTGCTACTACTCTCACCAATCATGTTGTTGGTTGCTATCATCATGAAACTGAGCGCACCACGCGAAGCAGTTTTTTTCCGTCAAACTAGGTTAACACGGTTTAACCGCGAATTTAGGATCTATAAGTTCCGCTCACAAAAATCTAAATATAACGGCACAACTCCTGAAGAGGCCTTTACTATGATGGGCCGTCCAGAGCTGATCAAACAATATCGTGACAATGGCGATCAATTGGATAATGATCCACGCATCACTCGGTTGGGGCGATTTCTTCGGGCGACCTCGCTGGACGAATTGCCGCAACTGCTAAATGTCGTCAAAGGCGATATCTCACTAGTTGGTCCACGAGCCTTAATTCCTCAGGAGATCAATCAGTACAAACGCAAAGATACTATCTTGGCAGTGAAATCAGGTTTGACTGGTCTGGCGCAGGTGTCTGGCAGGCGTGATATTAGTTTTGAGGAACGACGTCAGCTTGATGTCTACTATGTACAGAACTGGTCGTTGTGGTTGGATATTCGTATTTTAGTGAAAACCTTCGGGATGGTACTGTTTCAGCGGGGAGCTCGGTGATGGCTTCTGAGGGCCAGGAAGCGCCGCGCGTTGCCATCGTTTGTGATTGGTTGACGACCTATGGCGGAGCAGAGAAAGTGGTCAAATCCATCCACGAGCTGTTTCCTGACGCACCTATTTTTACCTCTCAATATTCTCGCAAGCAGATAAATTGGTTTGATGGTTGCCAGGTATATGTTGGCTGGGTGAATATTTTTCCTGCTCGTCTCAGGAAGATTCTGGCAGTACCCAGGGCGTTGTATTTTAATCGGTTACATCGTCAATTGCGTCAGTATGATATCATCATCACTGTGTGTACGGCGGAAAGTAAGGGAGTCAAACTCCGCCCGCATCAGACAGGAATTTGCTATTTGCAAGGTCCGCCAACGCAGTATTTTTGGGGGATGTATGATGATTATGTCAAAAACCCTGGCTTTGGAAAGCTCAATTTCATGGTGCGGTTTTTCTTCAAATTGTTGGTGGGGCCGCTGCGCAAGATTGATTGGAAATTTGCCCAGCGACCAACAGTGATGGTAGCTAACTCGTCGTATTCAGCTGTCGAAACTAAAAAGTACTATAATCGGTCGGCTCAGGTGTTGTTTCCGCCGGTAGAAGTGGATAAATTTACTGTTGGCTCGGCCGCTAATTCCAAAGAAGAATTTTTCATCACCACTTCCCGGCAGGTTAATTGGAAGCGTCTGGACATCGCTATCAAAGCGTGTTTGTTGTCAGGTAAGCGGCTGGTGCTGGTGGGTGACGGCGCAGAACATGGCATTTTACAGCAACTGGCGGGAGATAGTCCGCTCATTAGGTTTATTCCGCGCATTGATAATCCTGAGGAGTTGAACGCCTTGGTGTCCCAGGCAAAAGGATTTATTTTCCCAAGCATTGAGCCGTTTGGCATTGCGCCAATTGAAGCACTGAGCGCTGGCGTGCCGGTGATTGCTTTGAAACAAGGTGGGGCGCTGGACTATATTCACGAAGGGAAAAATGGCACGTTCTTTGACGAGCAAACAGTTGAAAGTTTGGTAGCGGCAATGAAACGCTTTGAAAAT
>CAUVPL010000102.1:0-2705 GCA_963553685.1 uncultured Candidatus Saccharibacteria bacterium | reverse complement strand
ATTGCATATTCCTTAAAATCAGCAGCCGAAAAAAGCTGCCCTGGTTCTACTAAATCAAGTCCCCAGTGAGCCACTCCTTGCCTCTCCATGAGAGTTGGCTTGGCAGTTCCTATATCCATGCCACGATACACCGTCCTACTATCTGCGCATATAATCTCACCGCCAAACTTTTTTGCTAATTTTATCGCCAGCGATGTTTTACCGCTTGCCGTCGGACCAGTAATGACGATCAAGGGTGTTATTCGCTCCATCGTACCGGTTTCCATCGCCGTTCCTCAAAATCAATTATTCGCCACTGCGTATCACAAAAAATCCCATCTTGCTCAAGTAGCTGTTTTTGTGCCTCTTGACCTCCAGGAAAGCCAACAGCTAATCCACCCTTGGTATTAACTAAGCGATGCCAAGGTAAATCCAGAACTCCATTATGAGCGATACCTCCGACAATACGCGCTGCATATGGATGCCCGGCCATGGCAGCTAAGTCTCCATAGGTAGTGACTTTATCATTTGGCAGTTGCGCCATCAACTCATAAACTTTATCGCGTAAGCTTGTCACTGCTAGCTCATTCAATACATTACTCCGTTACCATTCAACTATTATTAAGCGGTTACTCTGCTCGTCTATTGTACCCTTTGGATATAACTAGCCAATTGATCAATCGGAATCTGTTCTTCACCCGCACGCGTGCGCACGCTCACAATCCGCTGCTCTTTATCTTTTGGACCAACAATAATCTGCGTTGGTATTTTTACAACAGTCGCTTCACGAATCTTCTTGCCAATTGATTCATTTCGAATATCCGTTGTAAATCTGACTTCATTATATTTTACCGGTTCCATTAAAGTCACCCCTGATAAAATCGTTGTTATTTCATCAACATAGTCTAAAACAGTGTCATTAATCGTTAAGATGCGTACTTGCTCTGGTGCCGCCCAGAATGGGAACCAACCACCCGTGTGCTCGATGAAGACGCTCAGGAATCGCTCAATCGAACCCAGCAATGCACAGTGAATCATCACAGGTGTTGTAAAATTGCCATCACTATCTGTGTATTCCAAACCGAACCGTTGCGGCTGCACGAAGTCTAGCTGCACTGTCGCAACTTGGTGCTCACGACCGATAGCGTCGGTTGCCATGAAATCAATTTTTGGTCCGTAAAAAGCAGCCTCACCTTCCTGCTCGAAATAGTCCAGGCCAACTTTTTCAACTGCTGATTTCAACTGATTTTGTGCAGAAGCCCACAATTCACGTTCACCCAAATATGCGTCAGAGTCGTCGCGGTAACTGAGTCGAACCCGCAGCTTCATATTAATAGTACCGTACAATTCCTGGGCAGCGGACAGCAAATTATTGATTTCTTGTTCAATTTGGTCTGGGCGACAAAAGACATGACTGTCATCCTGGGTCAGCGAGCGCACACGGTTCAAACCGCCAAGCTCACCGGTTTTCTCGTCACGATAGTCAGTGGTTGTTTCCAGGTAGCGCACTGGCATATCACGGTAGCTGCGTGGCTGTGAAGCGAAGATTTGTGTATGATGCGGACAGTTCATCGGTTTTAATGCCATTTCATCACTGGTTTCCTGACTCTTAACCAAAAACAGCTCTTCGCCAAATTTAGCCCAGTGGCCTGATGTTTCATACAAGTCCTTTTTGGTAATATGTGGCGTCCAGACTTTTTCAAAGCCAAACCTCTGACGCAGCTGGTTTGAATACTGCGCCACAATATCACGCAAAATAGTTCCACGAGGCGTAAATAATGGCAAACCAACCCCCACGAGCGGCGAGGTTGTATATAGATCAAGCTCCTTGCCTAGCTTGCGGTGATCACGCTGCTTGGCCAGTTCTAATTTCTTCAAATATTCATCTAGCTCTTCCTGCGTAGCAAAAGCCACGCCATATAGTCGCTGCATTTGAGGATTCTTTTCATTGCCCCGCCAATAGGCACCTGCAACCCGCATCAGCTTAAATGCACCAACCTCACTGGTATTTGCAACATGCGGTCCACGGCACAGATCCTTAAACGACCCGTTAGTATAAAACGAAACTTCATCAAGCGCACTATCGCCTTCGGTAATTGTACCCATTTCTGCGGCATCCAGATCTTTTGCCACTGTCGTTCCGGCACGTTTCAGGTCGTTAAGTAGTTCTTCTTTATACGGCTGATGGCTGTCCTTAGCCCATTGAATAGCGTCATCAATTGGACATTTTGTGCAAACAAAGTCCTGCTTCTCTGCAATGATTCGTCGCATTATCTTTTCGATTTTGTTGAACTGTTGCTCGCTAATCTTCGTTTCGCCAAGATCAATATCGTAATAAAACCCATGTTCAACGACCGGACCAACTCCGAATTTCGCATCTGGCCATAATCGCTGCACGGCCGCTGCCATGATATGTGCTAGGCTGTGTCGCATTGCATAGAGTTTGTCTTCGCTCATAGAACCTCCTTAATGTAGTGAATACATTTGGCTTAAATAATGAATAGATATTTATATGCCTCGGGCCAGGAAGTCTGGCGGTTCCACCTTGGCGATTCTCTTGCTCCGACCGTTATCGTTTACTCAAAACGCATGCGTCGCAACCGCTTCCATGAGGTTCCGAAGATGGTTAGTCTTCATCGTTACCTTGTGGTTATTATACCAGTTAATCGCAGTTCCCTCAATAAACCCCACCCTGCCATTACTCAAGACCCGGTAAATACTATCTC
>CAUVPL010000101.1:0-2785 GCA_963553685.1 uncultured Candidatus Saccharibacteria bacterium | reverse complement strand
TGACAAATGGCGACGATTGACAGTGATTTCATTAGGGCTGAGAAAATGAGCGTTGCCAGAGAAGACGCTGATGCCTTGCTTTTCATAATAATAGCGATTACCGCCTGCGCCAGTGCGTTTGATGACGGTGTCTCGCCAGGACAGGAGAGACGGGTGATTGTAGTTGAGCGCGTTGGTTCGTAGGCCAAATTTGGCAGCGCGTTTGGCGTTGTAAAACACTTCGGCTGCGTACAGCATGGCACCCAGCGGCATATCACCCCAGTTGGGAGATTCTCCACCAAAGGTTCCCCGTTCGACGACGGCGACTTTTTTGCCAGCACGGGCTAAAATACTGGCCGCTGGAGCTCCCGCTGCCCCGCTGCCGATGACGATAATATCATAATCAAATGTTGGTTTTTGTGCCATGGTTGCCCCCTAGGTTATATCATAAGTTTGTCATTTTTGTACATGTACGCGGCGTCAGAATACAGAGGTTCAAGGAAAGTTGTTGCGGTCCGCCGTACGTCGTTTGCGGTTATCTCTGGCTTTTCTTTACACCAGTCAATCACCTGAAACGTTACTTGTGCTGCGATGTCTTCTGCTTGTCCGTCTGGCACGCGAACACTGCAGCAGGTTTTAACAATTGAGCGGTGCAGCTTTTCTGGATCGAATGGTTCGGTGCCTCGGTGATTGTTTTTCTTAATAATTGTTATCTGCATTACCATCCAATCCCCATGCTTGTTATCCCCATGACGCGGTCAATGAATAGGTAAAACGCTAGGATGAACAGACAACTGCCACCGGTAAATTGTAGAAATGATTTGGACTGCTCACGCCACTGCTGAATTTGGGCAATATTGTAGCCGCTACCAACAAGAATCAGAATGCCCAGTAGTGGCAAGAGTGAACTGACGACATAGAGCATGATGGCTGACAGCTGGAAGAGGCCAGAAGGCAGACTGATGATGGCGAGACTGGCTGCCAGCAGTGGACCAATGATGAAGATGAGTTCAGCAATGACGCTCGTCATGCCCAGTGAAAATGCTTCAGCACTGCTTTTGGTTGCTTTGCTACGCTTTGACAAAAAGCGTGCCATGCCACGAGGTAACCATAGGACGATGCCGGTTTTTTGCTTGCGGCGATAGTAAAATGCCCAGGTCGCTAATCCTAACCCGACTGCGATGCCGGTGGTAACGGAGGCAACCAGGCGTTCGATGATCACGGTTTGGTTGATGACGATGGTTAAGATATGAACCGTAAACGTCGCCAATAGCAATGTCATCAAAAAAACACCGAGCACGAAGCTATTCATCCGTCGTAATAGCAGCATATGGCGGGTCTTTTTACCCAGCGCGTGGCCGCTCATCAGCGTCAACATGCTAACACTCAACTGCAAACTAGCATGAATGCCAGCTGCCAGAAGGACGATAGCAAGTGATGAGATTATGGCGTACGTCATGTTTATATGAATATTCCTTTATATCAGTGTAGCATAGGCGGTTTAAAAAGGGAAAATAATCATGTAGATTTTGCGATATTGCTATTGCTTTTTTGTCAAAAATGTGCTAATGTAGAGTTAGGTTTCATTATAAACAACAAACAAGGACCAATAACATCATGACAGAGCAAGCAATTGCAGAGCGCGAGCTAACTGCGTTTTTAGAAGGTATTCAAAAACAACAACTTGAAACGTGGAAGCATCAGCGTACTTCACAAGAGATGAGCGAATTTGTTTTGCGGAAGCTCCAATCACTTAATGATAAATAAGCTGGTCTAAAGAAAAACCTCCATGATTCATGGAGGTTTGGCTTGCACTATTGGTAGCACCGGGTGGACCCGAACCACCGACCTCAGGCTTATGAGTCCTGCGCTCTAACCAGCTGAGCTACGGTGCCACGTCTGAGGGTGATTATAGCATGGTATTGTCGTTTCACCAAGAGCTGGATTGATTTTATGAATATCAAAACCGCTCAAGCTTTGCTATAATGGAAAAGATGAAATATGCGGTAGCAGTCAGTGGTGGGATTGACAGCGTTGTGTTGCTGGATCTTATGGCGCACAAGGGGCATCAATGTGTGGTTTTGCACTTTGATCATGGTATGCGTGCTGATTCGAGGGCTGATGCGCAGTTTGTTGAAGCGTTGGCTCGCCGGTATGGGTTTTTGTTTGAAGGCAAAAGAGAAGAATTACTGGGAGCTAATGAAGCGATTGCTCGGCAACGGCGATATGCATTTTTGTTGGCAGCGGCCGAGAAGCATGACGCACAGTTGGTGACCGCGCATCACTTAGACGACGTGGTTGAAACGATTGCGCTTAATGTAGCGCGTGGCACACGCTGGAGGGGGCTGGCGGTGCTTGGTGACCGGCGAATCATGCGGCCCCTGACACACTGGACCAAGCAGCAACTCACAACCTATGCAGTGAGGCGGCGCCTGGAGTGGATGGAAGACGAAACCAATGCGACTGATGTGTATACGCGTAATCGCTTGCGGCGTAAACTAATGAGCTTGCCAGATGAGGTAAAGCGGCGGCTACACGATTTGTGGCGAGAGCAGTTGGAGCTAGCCGAGGCAATTACTGATGAGTCAGCACAGCTTTTGACGGAGCCGCTCAATCGGTATTTCTTCATCAGTATCGACATGACTGAAGGGGTGGAATTATTGGCAGAATATATCCGAAAGACATGTGATACTTCCCTGCTGACCTCGCAGCTTGAGCGGGCAGTGCTGGCGCTGAAGACAGGCAAGCCCGGTACGGTCTGGCAAATAGGTGAAGGTTTAGAGATGAAATTATCACTAAAAACTGC
>CAUVPL010000100.1:0-2787 GCA_963553685.1 uncultured Candidatus Saccharibacteria bacterium | reverse complement strand
CAGAATTAGAAGCTATTTTTGGAAAATCACATGTTCGTGCCGTCAGCCACAGCGCCGCTATTGTTAACACTGATGAGCTGTCGATCGACTCCCTTGGCGGATCGCTCAAATGCGGCAAAGTCATCCACACCTTTCCAGCTGACGGTCACCCGACTCTGGAGCAAGCCTCTCACTGGATTACGCGTACTTATGTTCATCAACTCTTGGCAGTCGGTGGAAAAATCACCCTCGGCATCAGCGCCTATGGATTCTCGATCTCACCTCGCCAGCTGCAAAGCATTGGCCTATCGCTCAAATCGTCCATAAAAAGACATGGTGCTAGCCTGCGACTCGTCCCTAACACCAGCATAGAATTATCAACTGCCACTTCGCATAACAATAAGCTTGGGCTCAGTCCTAAAAAACGCGAATTATTCATCATCAAGACCGATGACGGCGCCATCGTCATCGCTGAAAGTAATGGCGCGCAAAACATCACCGCTTATGCCCGCCGTGACCGCAACCGACCACGCCGTGACGCATTCGTCGGCATGTTACCGCCCAAATTGGCACAAATCATGGTGAATGTAGCTGTCGGCAACGCCACAAGAGCAACCATTCTTGACCCTTTTTGCGGTACCGGCACCGTGCTGCAAGAAGCCTTGCTCAAAGGGTATGACGTCTGTGGTAGCGACCTCAGCCAAAAGATGATTGATTACACGACAGAAAATATAGCCTGGTTACAAAGCAAATACCATATCACCAGCACGGTACATAGCCTTGAACAAGCTGATGCCATGACTCATCAGTGGCCAGAGGCCCAACAGCTTGATGCCGTGGTCTGCGAAACCTACCTTGGACAGCCCTTCTCTGCGCCACCAAGTCCCAAAAAGCTCCACGAAGTAACCGGCAATTGCAATCACATCATCACTAACTTTTTACGCAATATTCACAGTCAACTGACACCCGGTACCACACTGTGCATCGCCGTACCTGCTTGGCGTGATGCCAGCCGTAACCTGACTCATCTACCACTCATCAAAGACCTAGAAATACTCGGCTATATCCTACAGCAACCGCCTCTCATCTACTCCCGATCCGACCAAGTCGTGGTGCGTGAAATATTGCTACTAAAAACCGCCTAGCTTCTTGACATTACACTAGTAGTGGTCTATACTAGTAAGGATTGTTTACAGAAACTATAAGGAGTTTAGCAAATGTCAAAGGTTAAAGCTGGTAGCTCAAGCAAGAACATCCACAACAATGCTGGTCAGCGTTTGGGTGTGAAACGCTTTGGCGGCCAAAAAGTCAATGCTGGTGCAGTATTGGTGCGTCAAACTGGTGCTACCAAGATCGCTGGTGACGGCACGTACATGAGCCGTAACTACACTATTCACGCAGCTAAAGACGGCGTGGTTAGCTTTAAGAAAGTCAAAAAGCAGAAATTTACCGGTAAAACCGAACGCCGCACACAAGTTCGCGTAGACTAAGTCTAAAAGTCTCAGCCTACTACAGGCTACCATCATAAAAATAGTCGCTTCCATGGCGACTATTTTTATATGCTAACTATCTAACTATGGTTACTCTGTCATCCCCAAGTGGTGCTTCACCCGCGCAACCACATCACCAATAACAACTTGTGACTTCACCAAATATTCATCAACTCCCAAGCCTTCAGCTCGTTCTTTGTCCTTTGGCTGGCTCAGTGCCGTCAACATGATGATGCGTACATTAGCAGTTTCTGGCGTATTGCGTAGGATGTCCAACACGTCAAAACCACTGATTTTTGGCATCATTGCGTCCAACAAAATCAAATCTGGCTTATATTCAACTGTTGCGGACAGTGCGTCTTCGCCATTATGCACTTCCTTAATATCAAAGCCTTCTAGCTCCAGCCTGGCGCGATACACAGCAGCCAGTGCCATGTCGTCCTCTACTAATAATATTTTCCTCTTTGCGTTCATACTATCTTTATTCTAACGCCCACATCAGAAAAACACAAGCGTTTACCACGACAGCTTCTTGGCAGCGTCCATCTGTGGATCTTTGCCAAAATTCATATCATTAGCGGTCAAACCCACCTTCTCGTCTGGCTCAATGCCTGTCTTATCAATAGTGCGCCCCTTTGGCGTATACCAGCGCGCTTCCGTCACCTTGAGTTGCGCACCATCACGCAATTTTATGAGCTGTTGCACGCTACCCTTGCCGTAACTCTTTTCTCCCACTAATTTTGCCTTGCCATATTCTTGCAACGCGCCCGCTACTATTTCACTAGCGCTGGCGCTCGACCCATCAATCAGCACGACTGTTTTCATGTCCTGCAACAGTGGCTTACCTGTCGATTTTACCGTTTTAACGACTTTGTCTCCGCGCCGTTCCGTCATGATATCTTGCTGATCCAGCCACAGTCCAGCCAGCGCCTGAGCCGCCGTCACCGTTCCACCAGGGTTGCTGCGAAGATCCAAAATAACCTTCTGGACATTATTTTGCTTGAAAGCTTCGGCCGCTGCACGCGCCAACGTACCAATTTCTTCACCAAATCGATACACTTTCAAGATACCAACGCCATCAACAATCTCATGCTCCACAGCCGGCGCAGTGATTTGCTTACGCGTCATCGACATTTCCAGCCGCTGATAATTACGAAGTACGTGCAGTTTCACCGTGGTATTTATTTCCCCGCGTATCTTTTCCACTACCTGCTCAGTCGTAGCATCTGCAACTGAGCTACCATTCACCGCTGTAATGATATCACCAGCTTTCACTTGAGCTTCCTCTGCTGGACTATTTCGCAACACTCTGACGACT
>CAUVPL010000099.1:0-2842 GCA_963553685.1 uncultured Candidatus Saccharibacteria bacterium | reverse complement strand
TCTCGTTTTAGTGATTAGCTGATATAATATATAACATAGTAGTAATTTGGAGGGGTATATGAGCATACAGCAGCCAACAACAGCACCGGCTGAGTCAACGCCGCCGGCTGAACAGCCGCCTATCATGGGTGCAATCAACAAACCGAAAAAGAAAAACCGTAAAAAGTTGATCATTAGCTTGGTTGTAGGATCATTAGTCACCATTGGCTTGATTGCAGGATTGTTGTGGTATTTGTTGGTATTTAACAACCCGCAGCGCGCGCTGGAGGCATCGATTGTCAATGCAATCATGTCGAACAATTCCGTCACTGAAGGACGGCTGACTTTTGAAGGCAAGGGCAATCAAAAAGTTACCATCAAACTCAAATCATCAGATGCAGAGAAGAGTCAGGAATTGCAAGCTGACATCACGGTTAACGCAGGCGATTCTGATAAATCAATACAATTCTCCCTGCCAAAGGTGAATGTGCGAAACACCGAAGACGCACTGTACATTAAGCTGGAGAATGTTCGTAGCTCAATTGAGACAGCTATAGACCGCTACATGGAAAGTGTTTCCTCGGTAGCATATAATCAATCACAGAAAAGGTTGCTCAAAGGAACAATGCTGAAGCAGTTTGAGGCGCTCATCAATGAGATTGATGGTCATTGGATCAAGGTTTCTTCAGACGACTTGGAGCAGTCAGAGGAGGCAAAATGTGTGATGAATGCAGTTCGCCGTGCCAAAGATGATGCTGCTGTTCGCGAAGAAATCGCTCAAGTATACCGCGACAATAATTTCCTGCAAATCAAGAAAGATTTGGGCACAAAAGATGGCCTGCGTGGATTTGAGATTGATTTGAGTGACGCTACCCTTGAGAAGCGTAAGAATTTTGCCAAGGCGTTGAGCGAAACAACATATGCGAAGAAGATTAAAGAGTGTGGCGGCAGCAGCTCAAAGACGCTCGATACAGATTCACTTGATTTCAAGAAAGTGGATGTTTCTCTGAAGCTGTGGATTGACAACGCAAAGAGGCAAGTGCGCCGCGTAGAGTTTGAGGGTTCATCTCAGGGCAACAAGATCTCTCTCGAGACAGGTGTTATGTACGGTGATGCTAAAAAGGTTGAAGCACCATCTGATGCAAAAGACCTGAAAGATGTGATGAAAAAGATTCAATCAAGTCCGCTGTCAAGCTTTGCTCCAAAAACTAGCACTTCAACAAACTCAGCAAATGATGCTGACGAAGCGTAATTAGCGTACGCTGACGGTTAATCGCCTCGCTCTCATGTGGGGCGATTTTCGTGATATAATTACAGATATGAAACGCTACAATCCGACGGAAATTGAGAAAAAATGGCAAGATAAGTGGGAGGCTGATGGCACGTATGTCACTGATCTTAGTGATACAACGCGCCCAAAGTATTACAGCTTGAGTATGCTTCCTGGTATTACCGGGGCTGGCATTCACATCGGTCACGGTCGGACGTTTCAGTTTGCCGACATCAAAGCGCGCCTGAAGCGTCAGCAAGGCTACAATGTGTACCATCCAATTGGTTGGGATAGTTTTGGTCTGCCAGTGGAGAACTACGCCATCAAGGTCGGTAAAACGCCGCGAGTGGCGCACGACGAAGCCAAAGCGCATTTCATCGCCCAGTTAAAGCGGCTCGGATTTAGCTATGATTGGTCAAAGGAAATTTCTACTGCTGACCCAGAGTACTACAAGTGGACGCAGTGGATTTTTACGCAGCTGTATAAGCACGATTTGGCGTACCAAAAGGAGCAGCCGCAGTGGTGGTGTGATACTGACAATACGGTGCTAGCCAACGAGCAGGTTGAGGGCGGCAAATGTTGGCGCTGTGGCAACCCCGTTACCAAGCGCAACCTCAAACAGTGGTTTTTCCGCATTACGGCCTATGCTGATGAGATGTTGGAGGCGACTGACGGCTTGGATTGGACGGACATGGTCAAAACTATGCAGAAAAACTGGATCGGCCGATCAGTCGGTGCGGAGGTTGATTTTGCGGTCAGTGGACAGGACGCTATCATTACCGTATTTACCACGCGCCCCGACACCTTGTTTGGCGCCAGCTACGTGGCTTTGGCACCAGAGCATCCGCTGGTTTCTCAGCTGGTCGATGCTGACACGCGAGCCAAGGTTGAAGCATACATTCAAGCAGCGCAGAAAAAATCCGACGTCGAACGCCAGGAAAACAAAGATAAATCCGGCGTCTTTACTGGCAGCTATGTCATCAACCCAGTCAATGGCCAAAAGCTGCCGATCTGGGTGGCGGACTATGTACTGAGTGGCTATGGTACAGGTGCAGTTATGGCGGTGCCAGCGCACGATGAGCGTGATTTTGCCTTTGCTGAGAAATTTGACTTGCCAATTGTTCAGGTAGTTGATAAGCCGGAGGATTCGGCAGACATCGGCTGCTACACTGGTGAAGGTGAATTGATCAATTCTGGGCAATTTGACGGTACGCGTAGTGAAGATGCCCGTGAGCAAATCGTTGCGTGGCTGGAGCAACAGGGTTCTGGTCGTGGTAAAACCACTTATAAAATGCGTGATTGGTTGATTTCTCGCCAGCGGTACTGGGGCGCACCAATCCCGATAGTTCATGTTGATGGCTACGAGCCAATCGCCGTGGCGGATGAGTGCTTGCCGGTGATTTTGCCAGAAGTTGAGAACTTCAAGCCAACGGGTGGCAATACGTCGGTCCTGGCACAAGTTGATGACTGGGTGCGTGTATGGGTTGATGTTGAGACGGGTAAAACCGTGCCGATTACCGAGCCGAAGCCAGCGGGTGACAATTGGCATGAAGGCCGGCGCGAAACTGATACGCTGGATCGCTATGCCTGCTC
>CAUVPL010000098.1:0-2847 GCA_963553685.1 uncultured Candidatus Saccharibacteria bacterium | reverse complement strand
ATACAACAATTAATGGGAAATAACAAACCACCACAGTAATAATTTAATCATAGGCTGATTATGTACATTTACATAACTATTATGGTTGCATATCCTCCCGTACTGCATATAATAAATATAGTATGGATACACCAGTTGCACCGTGTATAAGACTCACAAACATTACAAAGTGTTTCGGTATTGGCGATGCGGAACACTATGCTCTTGACGACGTAAACTTGACCGTCGAGAAGGGCGAATTCATAGCCATCATGGGGCCAAGTGGTTGCGGTAAAACCACTCTCTTAAATATCATCGGATTGCTAGATCAAGCAACAGATGGTGATTATTTCCTCAATGGTGATTCAGTAGATAATCTTAGCTCAAAGAGGCTGGCTCGGATTCGTTCAGATGACATCGGTTTTGTCTTTCAGAATTTTAACCTCATTCCTCGCTTAAGTGTCTTGGAAAACGTTTCTCTGCCTCTGACCTACAAAGGAATGAGCAAAATCAAACGGCTACAGGAAGCCAGCCGAATCTTAAAGAATTTCCATCTGGGCGAGCGTGAATATTACATGCCACACCAATTGTCAGGCGGACAGGTTCAACGCGTAGCAATTGCCCGCGCCCTAGTGAACAGCCCGTCAATCATCTTGGCAGATGAACCAACTGGTAACTTGGACAGTAAGGCCAGCCACATCATCATGGAAGAGTTGGCCGATATTCACCGCCGTGGCAACACCATCATCATGGTCACCCACAACCCTGAATTGACTTCGTACGCCAGCCGCGTCATCACCATGCTTGACGGTAGGATCGATACAGATGAACAGCTGCAGAAATCAGCACCATTCAGGAAAAACTTGGAAATTGTTGACGAGAAAAAAGAGGCTAAACCATCAGACAAGCCTAAGAAGTCTGAGAAAAAAACTACTGAAACAACTGAGAAGTCCAAAAAGGAAGATTCAAAGCCTACTGAACAGCCTAAGAAAGAAGAATCCAAACCTGTTGAGAAACCAAAAAAAGAAGATGATAAACCTGCTGAAAAGTCCGAGAAAAAATCTTCAACCAAATCCACCAAGAAGACACAAGCTTCCAAAAAGGAGACGACTAAGTGAGGTTTTTATTTAAAAATCACATAGAAAACGCCATGCAATCCCTCCGTGCCAGCCGTGGTCGGACAACGTTGACTGTTACTGGCATCACCATTGGCATCATGGGCATTACCATGATTATGTCTTTGTCTGTTAGTGTCAATAAATTGATTAACCAACAGTTCTCAACAACCAAAGACAGTGTAGCATTGATACGGTCTGGTTTGGGTGGTAATGTTGAACGCTCATTGTCTCAAGCGCAAAATATTACACCCTTACCAACCCTGACTGAATATGATGTGCAAGATGTCGCTCGCATCACCCCAAACAGCGCTCCAATGTCAGTTGTTCATAACACCATCACTACCACTAATTCACGCGTTGATGCTAATAAAACTGCCATCATTGGTACCACTGAAAAAATCAAAGACCTGGCAGAGTTAGAACTACGCGATGGTCAATTTGTTGGGCAAGCCAACGGTGTGGTGATTGGTCATCAATTGTCAATTGATCTGTTTGGTACCGAATATTCACTTGGTAATGTGCTGCGTATTCAGGACAAGCCGTTTACTGTCATGGGTGTTTTAAAACCAGTCAAACAACCGCTTACTTATTTGGGTGTTAATTTCAACAACTCAGCCATCGTTTCACTGGATGTCAGCAAGAAGCTAACACAAAATGTCGCACAAATTCAGCAAATTGCCATCAAAACTGACGGCGACTCATCTCTTGAAAAAGCAATTTCTGACATTACAGCAAAGCTCAATCAAAATCACCACGATGCTAATGACTACCACATCATAACCGGTAAAGATATTACTGCTACCAGCGATGCTATGTTGTTATCGCTGTCGGCAATCATGATTGCTGTATCAATCATATCGCTGTTCGTCGGTGGAATCAGCATCATGAATATCATGTTAGTAAATGTTGCTGAGAGGCAACGCGAAGTTGGTATCCGTAAAGCAATTGGTGCAACCAACCGACACATCATCCATCAATTCTTGATCGAGTCAGTGATTATTGGCTTAGCTGGTGGTATCATGGGGTATATCTTTGGCTTAATCGGTGCGTATACGGTCAGTACCGTCCTACCAGTTTCACCAATCTTGAGCTGGCAGCCTGCTGTCGTCAGCATTGGTGCTGCCATTCTGGTCGGTGTCGTCTTTGGTATTTATCCAGCCGTACGCGCTGCCAACCGCAACACCATTGAAGCGATGCGCAACTAAGTAACCCGAACTGATTTAGCTTAATTCTTTCTTCAGACGTTCTACTAGTTTTACTGGCGCTGGATCAACGCCGTTTAAGATTGCTGTGTAAATACTTGCAGCATCACCAAGCGCCAAGCCCCACAGTAGTTGTTTAAGCAAGGTCTCTCCCTGCAATTCTACAGACACAGCGTGCGGACGCATACCGCTCAACAGGCGATCGCTCAGTTCCATGCGCTCGCGAATACGCGGATGTTCCAAATGACTCATCAAATCAAAAATTACAAATGGCTTTTCAACCGGATGAGATGACCAGCCGATGAACTCATTGTGGTTAAATTCAGGGTATTGATTACAAAAAGCTATATTTTTTGCTGACTCATTCCAACTGATTTTCCATTTATATGCCAGTGGCCACGTTAGTTCACCACCATAAATCACCGGGGTTTTACCAGCCGACTTGAATGCCAATTGTTTGGCGATGTTTTGCTCGGTTGGCACTTCTGGTGCCCAAGCTTTTACCTGACCGGACAGCCATTCACCACTTTCTTCCAATTTTTGATATA
>CAUVPL010000097.1:0-2854 GCA_963553685.1 uncultured Candidatus Saccharibacteria bacterium | reverse complement strand
CTGGCAATCGCCTGCACATGATCGCCCTCGACAAACTCAGGCTGAGAAAACAACTGCGTCATGCCATTCATGTACAGATGATCGCCAAATGAGGCAAAGCCAAAATTACCCGTCAGCTCAACCAGACTGTCAACCGCACTACGAATCGCTCGGTCAGATGTGTCAATATGCGAATTAACATGCGCTTCGATCGCCCTCGCACTGCGATCGATGCCGCTCGGTAGCTCCGTCATCTGGGCAGCGGTGATGCCATTGACATAAAACCGATAGCCTTTATCCGTCGGGATGCGGCCAGCGCTGGTGTGCGGCGCCTCAATGAACCCCATCTCCTCCAGCTTGGCCATTTCGCTGCGGATGGTAGCGCTGGACACACCAAACAATTTGGCAAGCGTCACACTACCAACTGGCGCAGCAATTTCAGCGTACTGTTCGATAATGGCGGCCAAGATAGCCTGCTGGCGTTCAGTCATGGCTACATTATACCGTACACCTGGCACTCATACAAGTAGAGCGCTAAATTGTCTTCTGTTTGGCGCGACGCACAGTGGTGCGAGTGTGCGTGAACTGCCTGGCTGCGTCAGACGATAGCATCAGGATGATCGTGATATTAATGCCGATGAATGCCAAGGTTCCAACACTCGTCCAGGTGATTTTACCGATGGTCAAGGTGAATGAAGTTGCCAGTACTGATAGGCTCGACAATATCATCAATAGTAATCGATTCCTATTAGAGCCGCGGAATGTTCCTCGTGACAGTATGGCGGTCAATAATATCCAGCCAGCACTCAAAATTAACACTGACCAAATTGCCCACTCTGCCCCTGTAGCAGCAGCTGAGGTATCCAAGCCTTCGATGATAAAGTCCTGGGTCGTCTGGTGTAATAATTCATCAAACAACAGAAAATCAAACAAGGCGCCCATCAGCACAATCACCATAGCCAAGACTGCAAACAAAATACCAAATGATATCTGCGGCGGTCGGCGATTCCACAATTGCTGCAGTACCGTATCCTGTCCTTCTGCAGAAATGACATACTCATGAGCCGTTGCATCTAAGATGGCTCCCGCTCTTTCAGTGATCATCTGCTGATTTGCCACGACTGCCGCTAGCTCCAAGACCGGCAGATCACCGTCCGTCTGGATGGTGTCACCACCACCATTGCGCGAGTGATAACCCGTTGAAAAGTCTTTCAAGTTCGTCACTGTCACTTGTGGTGTATGTTCTGTGACGGTGCTCACAATATAGTCACGCTCAATGTCCGTATTTTCGTCAATTTTATGGGTAACCTGCAGGGTGAATAGTGATAATCCGACGCTTTTGTCATATGTTCCCGCCGCCAGCCAATCAACCTGATGACCACCAGGCAACAACCAACCCTGAGGGCAGCGCCAAAACCGCACATGATGACGTTTGCCAGGGCTACCATCTACCTCTTGCTGATAGGCAAAATCTTGACGACGACCAAACAAGAATAGTGATGACACGGGAGCTGAGGTATAGCTCCTACCAGTTAGCGTAGAGAAAATAATCTTCCAAGATGATCGTACCGTGATTTCATCGGCAATCGTCCAGCCAGCATCAATCATCGCTTGATGTAGCTGTGCCTCTGTCCCTCTGAGCGCCACATTGACTGGGTCACCCAATAGTCCGTCAGCAGTTCGCGTACGACCAATGAAGTAATTTGGTACGTACAGACTACTTAAAATACGGTGCAAGCGAGGCAGCGCCAGATATGCCATAACTACCCAAAATAGCGCAAAAAACGCCACTAACCACCAACCACCAGAGTGCCAACCCTCACGCCAGACCAACCAACCGAACCAAAAAGAAGCCAAACCAGCTACCAAGAAAAATACTTGATCAATCAGCGCAGACAGTGACCACGGCGAACGACGCAATGCCGAAGCTCGTTTTTGAATATGGTCGGGAATCTGATGACGATAACTCATACTATATTATTATACTGCCGAATATGCTCTAAAAGCCTCCTTGCGGCCAAACGGGCTTCATCGTCTTGTCGATTAAACAAGTCACCGCGTTCAATTATGTCACGACAGACACGAACCGCTCTATCAAGGTCATCATTAATAATAACATGATAATACGGTACAGAAAGTGCTTGTGTCATTTCTTTGACAGAACTAGCCAGTCGCTTCGGCCATTCAGCTTGAAACTCCTCCTCAGTAGTATACCGACTTTTCAGGCGAGTCAGCCAGGTTTCGTAGTCAGGGGGTATGATGAAAATTGAAATACTTTGCGGAGCTAGAATCTCATATTCTGCCGCACCCTGCACATCAATATCGGCGATGACTGTCTTGTTTTGCTCATATGCCGCCTGAATCTCAGCCGCCGAGGTGCCATAGACAGTGCCATGAACAAATTTTGCCTCAATAAATTCCTGATTTCTCAACATTTGTGCAGCCGTGGTCGAGTCGATGAAATGGTAATCGACACCATCAACTTCCGGGCGATTATTGTTAATGCGCGGCGCACGTGTTGTGTGCGAAACGATGCTGCTAAAATATGGAAACTGCAATAATCGCTTTTTGATGGTGTCTTTACCAGCGCCAGAGATGCCAGACAGTAAGGCAATCTTGGCTTTCTTGATCAGTTCGACGGTTGGCTCAGTTGGTTGATAATCAGCAATCAACCGCTCCAATTCGTCCATTTACTTAACTATTCCTACGCTTTACGATCCAAAGGATACCTGCGCCAACGCCTACGGCTGCCAATGAAGCGAGTGGCCAGACATTGTCACCAGTGTCAGCCAAGTAACCCTCACCAGCTGGCTTTGCCGGCTGAGCAACTGGCGCGCCAGGATTGGTTGGCTGAGCAGGAGTTGGTGTCGGGGTT
>CAUVPL010000096.1:0-2869 GCA_963553685.1 uncultured Candidatus Saccharibacteria bacterium | reverse complement strand
CCGCTCGACCGACGCCTAGCGCCACTGTTTATTGCGAAGTTCCTGTTGTGTTTTGTGTTTTGGTATTCTATTGAAAAAGCCTTCATGCGCAATATCGGCTTTGATGATGGCGGCATTGGTGTCATGGCTGCGGTCTATGCTACTGTGGCGATAAGCATGGAAGTACCATCTGGCATCCTAGCTGATCGCTGGAGCCGCAAGGGTGTGATGATTATAGCGGCCATTTGTCTGTCGCTGAGTAGCTGGGCAGCCTGGGTGAGCCACGATCCGAGTTTTTATATTCTCTCGCCGTTATTCTGGGGCCTGTTCGAAGCGATGGCTAGCGGAACAGGCAATGCAATGCTCTACGATGCGCTTCAGGAAGAGCAGGGGCATACGCGCAATTACCACACCCTGCTGGGCCGCTTTGAAATGATCGGCGGTGTGGCGCTGATCGCTGGGGCGTTGTTGGGCGGTGTGGTTAGTACCTATGGTTCGCTGCGTAGCCCGTTCTTGGTGACGGCGCTGACCTCTCTTGTGGCAATTGTTGCTATTGCATTCTATCGCGACACAGCATCATACAAGTCCTCGGCTGACGCCAAATTGATTGAACATACTAAGGGCACGTTTCATGCTGTGCTGCGAAACCCGCGGCTATTCTGGCTCGTTGTGATGTTTATGGCGATATTTGCGGTACATAAACTTGATGTTGAGTTTTATCAGTTGTGGTATCTAGCGATGGATGTGCCAGCTGGAATGTTCGGTTTCGTCGGTGCTTGCATTGAGGCGACATTTCTGCTCGGTGGGGCGTTAGTCAAGGTGGTCGCTGGGCGGCAGCGGACAATTGTTGCAATTGCAATTCTAGCAGCAGCGAGCGCGGCGATGATTATCAGCCGCTCAGTATGGTTGACTGTCGTCATGCAGTCGGTGATTGGTGCCATGGCGTTTGCGCTAACTCTGGCACTGGGCGCTGATATGCAGGAGCATTTGCCGTCAAAATATCGGGCCGGTGCTGGCTCGGTGCTTAATACAGTAGGTCGAGTGGTGTTTATTCCGGTGGCGCTTATCTTTGGCTATTCCTCAAAAGGTGCGGGCGTGTTTATCGCGGGTGCTGTCATGGTGGTGCTGTTGTTTGCCGGCATTTACGCGGCGTCTCGGGCGTATCGCCAGGCTGCCTAGCGTGCTATAATAGATTAATAAGGATGCCAAAAAGGGAGGGAATATGGCGAAAACGAGAATTGCAATTAACGGCTTTGGGCGGATTGGACGCAATGCGTTTAAGATTGCGCGTGAGCGTAGCGACCTAGAGATTGTCGCTATCAATGATTTGACGGACACTAAAACATTGGCATATTTACTCAAGCATGACAGCAACTACGGTGAATACGGCCGCCAAGTGACGTTTACGGAAAATGAACTCATCGTCGATGGTCAATCTGTCAAGGTTTTGGCAGAGAAAGAGCCGCAGCAATTGCCGTGGAAAGATATGAATATCGATGTAGTGATTGAATCGACTGGCTTCTTTACTGACAAAGAGGGCGCAGGCAAACACCTGGAAGCTGGTGCGAAACGTGTCGTCATCAGTGGTCCCACCAAGTCTGATGGTGTTGATACGATTGTATTTGGTACCAATGACGACAAGATCGCCTCGGCAACGCCAATTGTGTCAAATGCCAGCTGCACCACCAACAGTCTGGGCGCAGTGATGGCTGTCCTGGATGCAGAGTTTGGCGTGGAAAAATCAATGCTGACGACAGTGCACAGTTACACTGCTAGCCAAAGATTGCAGGACGCACCTGCTAAAGATCTGCGCGAAGGTCGCAATGCCGCTGAGAACATGGTGCCAACAACAACAGGTGCAGCTATTGCCGTAACTAAAACGTTACCGCAGCTGACTGGCAAATTTGACGGTCTGAGTGTGCGCGTACCAACACCAGTGGTGTCGCTCAGTGATGTGACGGCGCTTCTCCGGCGTGACGTGACAGTCGAGCAGGTGAACGAGGCGTTCAAAAAAGCCGCACAAGACACGTTCTATCAAGGCATCTTAGGTGTCAGCGAAGAGCCGCTCGTCAGCAGGGATTTCATCGGCAATTCGCACTCTGGGGTTGTTGATTTGCCACTCACCAAAGTCGTTGGTGGTAATTTGATCAAAGTCATGGTTTGGTATGACAATGAATGGGGCTATTCGAATCGGTTGGTTGAGCTAGTGGCGGATGTCGGACATTACTTGAAAAAGAGTCAATAAAAACTTCTTCCAAAAAGGAAATAACCCCGCACTGTGGTGGTGCGGGGACGCCGGGATTTCTGGCGGTTTTACAGAATATTTATCTTAGCGCGCCTTCTGCTGGCGCGGAGCACCTCAGTCCTCTTCGGCTTCACCGCCCCCATTGACTCCAAAGAAGTGCACCAGAACTTCTTTCATTTCTTTTTCAAGAGCCTTTTGGCGGCGTCTTTGGATGACTGAGAGCACGATGCCCGTCGCCAAAAAGGCGACGGCTGCCCACGCGGGGGCGTCGTAAATCCCCGTCGGCAGTGAAGCGATTCCAGGCAGAGTCTCGCTTGTTGCGGCCGCCTCCCAGGCGACTGCCACGAACGTCAGGTGGGCGGCGGCTAGTGCCGCTGCGGTGGTCAGGGCCGCCGCCGCTAATCGGCGACGGTACAGTGCTGCGACTGATGCCGCGAACAGGCCAGCAATCAGGACGACGACTACGACCACAGTCAAAGCAGTGGTAGACATACTTCTCTCCTTCCAGAGAAAATTCTGAGGTGCGGCCTTTCAAAACCGCGACCTCAAGCGGGGTGTACTCCCCGCGAGTTCACCTTTCGGTTTGAAAAGCTGATATATATATATCATACTAGCCACAAAATGTCAATACTTTTTGTCAAATAG
>CAUVPL010000095.1:0-2897 GCA_963553685.1 uncultured Candidatus Saccharibacteria bacterium | reverse complement strand
ATATTGATCCATCGGAGCCGGACATAGTGTATATCAATTCCAAGCCTGGCGTGGCGTGGCGGGCGAAGATGAGTGAGATTGGTCAACATGTTTGGCAACTGTTGGCGCAGGGTGTGGTGATCGCGGCGGACGTCAAGGAGTTGTATCACGCGCTGGATGATCACGGTGTGACGGTGCGGTTTCATGAAGTGTGGGATGTTGGGCAGGCGGCGTTTTTGATCGATCCGCTCAGACGCGACCGTAGTTTGATGGCGCTGGCCGGTGATTTTTCTGAGGATAATTCCCCAGAGCGGCAGCTGGCACGGCTCCGTCAAATTTACCGCCAGCAGCAGGATTATATGGCGACGCATCAGCAGATTGCTCGGGTGCTTCGCGACTTTGATTTTCCGGTGATTTGGCCGCTGTTTCAGATGGAAAAGCGCGGTATGAAGTTGGATACGGCACTCCTCGAACGCATGGGTGAGGAACTGAGGGCGGAGGTTAGTCAGCTTGAACAACAAATGTATGCGATGGCCGGGCGCGAGTTTAATGCCGCCAGTCCGGCGCAGCTGTCTGAGGTGCTATTTACCAAATTGCAACTGCCGACGACCGGTATCAAAAAGGGCAAAACTGGCTATTCAACGGGGCAGAAGGAGCTGGACAAACTGCGCGGACAGCACCCGATCATCGAGCTGATTGAGCGGTACCGGGAGCTGACTAAATTGATCAGCACCTACATTGAAGCACTGCCAAAGTTGGTGGCCGAGGACGGGCGGATTCACACCACGTTTAACCAAGACGTCACTAGCACCGGGCGGCTGAGTAGCACCAATCCCAACCTACAGAATATTCCGGTGCGCACAGAACTGGGCCGGAAAATTCGCCAGGCGTTTGTGCCGAGTGAGGATAAGGTCTTCGTTGGCGCGGATTATTCACAATTTGAGCTGCGGCTGGCGGCGGTGCTGGCGGGTGATGAACAGTTGATTGACGATTTTAATAGCGACGTTGATATTCATACCAAGACGGCGGCCGAGACCTATGGCGTGCCGATGGCTGAGGTGACGAAATTGCAGCGCCGCGCGGCCAAGGTGATTAACTTTGGCGTGCTGTATGGCATGAGTCCGCACGGCTTGGCGGCGGCCACTGGCATGACGTTTACTGAGGCAAAACAGTTTATTGAACACTATTTTGCGGTGCGCCAACCAATTCGTCAGTATTTGGACACAATTTTAGTTCAAGCGCGCGAACAAGGTTTTGTCGAGACGTATTTTGGCCGGCGGCGGCCAACGCCAGACGTTAAGTCGAGCAATTTTATGGTGCGTTCGGCGGCCGAGCGGGCAGCGATGAATATGCCGATTCAGGGTACGGAGGCGGATTTGATGAAGCTGGCGATGATTCGGCTGGAGGATAAACTGGCTGGGCTGGCCGAGCCAGTTTTGCAGGTTCACGACTCAATTTTGGTGGAATGTGCTCCGGAAGACGCCGAGCGAGTTGGTGGCATCATGCGTGCGGAAATGGAAGGCATTTGTCCGGAACTGCCAATTCGATTGAAGGTTGATGTACAAATAGGCAAAAATTGGGAGGAAACATAATATGACGGAGCAGTTGTTCCAAATCGGGATAAAAGCAATAATTCGAAATGATGAACCCCAAATTTTACTACTCAAAAGCCAAGACTATTGGGATATTCCAGGCGGTAGGATGGATCAGGGTGAGGATATAGCGGCTGCACTGTTACGTGAGCTACATGAGGAGATTGGCATTCATTACATTGCCAAACAAGAACTGTGGAATGTAGCAAAAGCGGTCAAACAGCTACCGTATAACGATATAATGACAAGTCTGATGTTGATTGTGTACCATGTTCAGCTACCGGCAGATCAAATTCCTCGTTCATGTGAGCCTGGCGTTACACTTCATTGGGTAAGCCCTGAGCAAGCGGCTGATTATTTGAAAAACAAATATCCTGAGGCCTTCTGTCAAGCGATAGCCCAGCTCTCGTAGGATACTAAGTAACTAGTGCAAAAATTCTAATATTATGGTATAATCACCCCATGAGATACGCAAGAACAAATTCTTTTTCCCGACTGATACCGATTTTACTGGTCATTATCATCATGGTAGTGGCGGTGGCGGCGGTAATTGCCATTGGTCAATCCTTGTTGGGTGGTAATAATCCGGAGAATAAGCCAAAGTCTCAGGCAGACATCGCCAAAGAGTCATTGCTGTCGACTGACGCTAACCGAGCGGTGCGTTTGACGGTTCGCGGGCCGATTGTAGCTCAGGAAAAATTCCGCTCCTACCAGATTGAAATCACACCAGACATTCGACGCATGAGTACCTATGAGGGCTATCTGGAAAAGCAAATTGATGAGAAAAAGCTGGATAATAATAGCCGCGCCTATGAGGAGTTGGTGTACGCTCTGGAAAAAAGAAAAATGATGGAAGGACGCCAATTATCAGAAGAGCAAAATGATTTGAGGGGTATTTGTGCAAACGGTAAAGTGTACAAGTTTGAGACGTTATATCACGGAAATCCAGTAAAGACGCTGTGGACGTCGGACTGTGGTGGTTCAAAAGGCTCAGCAACTGCCAATGCCAATGACATATTGTTGATGTTCCTCAACCAAATTCCTGACGGGAAGAAGATTGCTGCGGGTGTTGGTTTGCAGCAGGAAGATACATTCTTCCAATTCTAATACACATAATAAATAACGAGGGAGGTTATGTTGGATGCCTGAGCTGCCAGAAGTTGAGACGGTTCGCCGCGGTTTAGCTGAACTATTGCCGGGTCGAGTGGTAGCGCGAGTGACGGTATTTGACTCACCAAAAAGCTTCCCAAATGCGCGGGCTGATGTTGAACAATTTTTGTATGGCGCGTGCGTGATGGCGGTGCGACGGCGAGCAAAAGTGCTGAT
>CAUVPL010000094.1:0-2922 GCA_963553685.1 uncultured Candidatus Saccharibacteria bacterium | reverse complement strand
TATACTGAAACTATAGCAAATAATGACTATGAAAGGAGTCGTTATGAGTGATACTTCACCGCTGATGTTACACGGACTTACCAAGCGCTTTGGCCGCAAACTGGCAGTCAACAATGTGTCGTTGGAGCTATACGAAGGTGAAGTATTTGGCTTTCTTGGACCGAATGGTGCGGGTAAAAGTACGACAATTCGGTCAGTGATGGATTTCTTAAGACCAACGGATGGCTGGGTAGAGTTGCTGGGTGGACAGAGCGTTGAGGAACGAACGGCGCTTCATGATCAGGTTGGGTATCTAGCGGGCGACATCGCGCTGTATGAAACTATGACTGGTCGGAAATTGCTAAAGTTTTTGGCGCGGACAGGCCGGAAGGTTGATTGGAAGTATGTTGATGAGCTGGCTGAGCGTTTTGAGGCGGTACTGGATCGACCGATCCGCCAGCTTTCCAAGGGTAATCGCCAGAAAATTGGTCTAATTCAAGCCTTTATGCACCGCCCGAAACTGCTGATTTTGGACGAACCGACCAGCGGGTTGGATCCGCTGATGGAACAAGTGTTTTACGATTTGGTGTGCGAAGTTTCCGAGCAAGGCGCGACGGTATTTGTCAGCAGCCACGATCTGACTGAAGTGCAAAAAATTTGCCACCGTGCCGGTTTTATTCGTGATGGAAAATTGATAGCCATTGAACCTATCGCGACCATGAAACATCTGGCGACTCACCGCTACATTGTGACCTTTGCTAAAAAACCGTCCCTAGCGGCAGCCAAAAAACTACCGTCCATCACCGACGTTCAACGTCGCGACGACGAATACGAATTCACTGTCAAAGGTGACGCGGCAGAGTTTGTTTCATTCATCGCCGAACATAAACCAAAAGTCCTGCGCGAATCAGAACTAGAATTAGAAGAATTATTCATGCGGTATTATGAAGGCGAGGAGGCAAAGCGATGATGCGGCAGACGGTGTGGCAAAATTACAAATTGCCACTGTTTTTGGGTATTGGCATTAGCGTTGTGGCAGTATTGTTTTCAGCGTTGTTCAATAAATTTAGCGATCAATTAAGTCCATTCATCAATATGATGCCAGCCGGCATGAAAGCGGTAGTTGGCGATTTGGCGATTGGTACCACTCCAGAGGGCTGGCTGAGTATTGAGCTGTTTCCGCTGGTGGCGATGGTCGGGGTGGTGATTACGGCGATTATTTTGGGCGCTGGGGTAATTGGCCGGGAAGAGGATGCAGGAACGCTGGAGTTGCTGCTTGCTAGTCGGCGGACTCGCGTGACGATTGTACTGCAAAAATATGTGGCGATGGCAGGATTGTTGGTGATTCCTCCGGTGCTGTTGTGTGTGACAATTGCACTCATCGGTCCGTTGTTCGACTTTCACCCAAACCTCACGCACGTTGCCGGGGCTTGTGTGAGTTTGTGGTTTTTGGGGCTTAGTTTTGGTAGTATCACATTTGTCACTCAGGCAGTGACAGGTAGGCGCGGGCTGGCTGTCGGCGTTGGTAGTCTAATTTTTCTAGCAATGTACGCCCTGTCGATCACCGCTAAACTGATTGAAAGCTGGAAAGATTACGACGTTTGGTCGCTGATCCATTACTACAACATTCCGGGCAGTTTGATGGATGGATTGGACTTAGGGAAATTGGTCGTTTTGGTTTGTGTGAGTTTGGTGTCACTTGGCGTGGCAGTGATCGGATTTTATCGGCGAGACACGGGAGTGTAATTCAGGAAACTGACGGTTATAGACTGGCATAGATCTGTTTGATTATATGGCGCAATAGAACAGGTATATGGTAAATGTTATAATTCCCATATGGAAACCCTACCCAGTCATAACAAACTATTAACCGACAACGCCCTGCAATGTGCGGCAGTGGAACTCGGTGTCGACTCTTCCGATCTGCGAGTTACGCCAGTGAGCGGCGGCTTTTCGCGCAATCGTCGTGCCTTGGTGTCGGCGGGCGATAAGACAATGTTTGTCAAAGAGGTTGATGTCGATTTACTGCCGGACGATGGCGAGCGGGAATTAGCTTGGCTGAAAAAAGATTATGAAGTGACGCGATTATTACAGAAAATTCACCCGCAATATGTGGCTGACTGGACTACGCTGGCCGGTGATGGACATGTGCTGATGACAACCAGTTATGCGTCAGCCGACGGCTGGTTGTGGCGGCCGCCAGTGGAAAAATCTGTGGCCAAGCGATATATCTCAGCGGTGGTGACGGCGGCTCGTGAGCTGGAACAAACAGAGCTACCACATAAGGTGATTGAGAAACTGCAGTTGCAACCATTTGTAGCGGCGGAGCTTGGCTTGGATGACGGCATTAATCGAATTATTGCCGAGACTGATATTCGCCGTCAACTAATTGATAACTACCGAACATTATTACCGGAGCAATCAGAAGCCAACCAGCGGCGCTGCCAGAAAATGATGGAATTACTGAGTAGAAGTGATGAATTAGCCGATATTTCAGTACGCACCAAACAATTCGCCAAGCAGCCAGAAGATTGTTTTAATCACAGTGATGTGCGCAGTGATAATTTGGCGTTTCATCCGCAAACTGGTGAGTTGAAATTAGTTGATTGGAATTGGGCTTCCTATGCACCGCGGGGGTCTGGTGTGACGGAATTTCTGGTTGATATGGCGCGGCACGGTCAGGATGTAACGCCGTGGTTAGATGAACTCAACGCGGAAATGGTGGCGGCATTTGTTGGCTTTTATCTCATCCGCAGCCTCAAACCGCCGCTCCAGCCGGGCGATACTCTTCGCCAAATGCAGGCACTGTCGGCAGCTACCGCTTATGATCTACTACAAGCTATATAGAAGTTGATATATGTAAATAATACAATGTATTTTCGTTGACAGACTCTATATATTGCGTGTATATTCTATATTAAGCACTATATATGGTGTTTTTAG
>CAUVPL010000093.1:0-2934 GCA_963553685.1 uncultured Candidatus Saccharibacteria bacterium | reverse complement strand
GCGACCTATTGGTTAACAGCCAACCGCTCTACCACTGAGCTATGCCGGAATACCGTATTGCCATTGTACCGTATCATGACATTATTGTAAAGAACTGAATTATGGTTATATTAGGTACCTTTGACAATATCCAAGGCTTTTCTCAGGATGACTGCCTCCTCATGAGCCACCTCATCCGCCGCGGCTTCACGTTTTTTGGCTTCTTGTTCCAGATGATACCACCATGGCTTGGTCGCGCCAGTAGTAACCTCGTGATTGATGCAAAGCTCCAACGACCTGGCTTTACCCTCTCGCTTAATTAAGGCTCCTTGTGCCACCAAACCATCAATATGCTTAGCTACTGTTGAGACTGATTTATAGCCTAAAGCTTGCATTATCTCTCGAAAGGTCGGACTATATCCCTGTCCGCTGATAAATCCTTCGATAAAATCGAGTAGTTGTTTTTGCTTTTTCGTTAGTTTCATATATGTTCTATTCCTTGCTATACTTATAATACAACCAAATAGGAGGATAATAAAGATGAAGATTTTGTTAACTGGTGGCGCCGGGTATATTGGTTCTCACACTGCCATTGAACTCATCCAAAGCGGGCATGATGTCGTCATTATGGACGATCTATCAAACAGCTCAGCGGAAGTGATACGACGCATCGAAGATATTACCAAAACGACTATTCCGTTTGTGAAAGCAGACGTACGTGACAAAGCAGCGCTAGAAGAGGTATTTACTAACCAACAGATTGATGCCGTCATTCATTTTGCTGGGTTTAAAGCTGTTGGCGAATCGGTCGCTAAACCGCTGGAATATTATGACAATAATCTCGTTTCAAGCCTGGTTCTTTTGGAAACCATGCAACAGCATCATGTCAACAAAATTGTTTTCTCCAGTTCAGCCACTGTCTATGGCAATCCAGAGTCTCTGCCACTGACAGAAGAATCACCAACCGGTCGAGGAATCACCAATCCATATGGCCAAACTAAGTTTATGATTGAGCAGATTTTGCAAGATGCCGCAGTCGCCAACCCAGAGCTGGAAGTGTCTATCTTGCGCTATTTCAACCCCATCGGCGCACACGCTTCCGGAACCATTGGCGAAGATCCAAACGGTATTCCTAATAACTTGCTGCCATATGTTGCGCAAGTGGCAGTTGGTAAATTAAATGAGGTTGGCGTATTTGGTGATGACTATGACACACCTGATGGCACCGGTGTGCGTGACTATATCCACGTAGTCGATTTGGCGCGTGGTCACGTGGCAGCACTAGAACACATGCAGTCAGGCGTGAATATCTATAACCTCGGTACCGGACAGGGCACCTCTGTTCTAGAAATCATCAAGGCGTTCTCTCAAGCCTCTGGCCACGATATTCCTTATGTCATCAAGCCTCGTCGCCCTGGTGATTTGGCGGCTTGCTATGCCAACTGCGACAAAGCCCAACGAGAGCTCAACTGGAAAGCTGAGTTATCTGTTGAGCAAGCCTGCCAAGACACCTGGAACTGGCAAAGTAACAATCCAAACGGCTACCAGTCATAATAACCATCAGCGTCTAACCTAAAACCAGCGGCTACTACCGCTGGTTTTCTGTACCGAGGACGATGACGATGTCAGCGTTATACTTACTAATGGTCGGTGGGATGGTAGTCACAACATTAGTACCATAGGTCTGCTTCAACTTTTCGATAGTCTTTGGTTTCGTGCCGTTACTTAGGTCGTAGATGGTATGTTTTGCTTGGACGCCGCCTGGATAGTTACCCACCTGGACCACATTTAACTCTTGCTTGGTTAATTTTGTCTGTTCAGCGGCTGCCACGCCCGCGACACCAGAGCCATTCAAAATCACCAATCTCGCTTCTTCATTCATCTCAGCTGTTGGACTGATGCGTTTTTTGACATAATTTTTAATGGCCGTGTAATTGTAGGTTCCAGCGGTCGGCACCACCACACTGGCGCCTGCGATATTGGAGGTTGTCAGTAGCTGTACCTTATTTTTCTCATCGACTAGTGGTATCGAAACAATTTTTTCCGCATTAAATTCCTTCAAAATCTCAATGATAGTCTGCATTTCTTTGGTTTCAAAATTGGTGTTAATATTATTGCCCAGCGCATCGATAATACCCATCATGACATTGAAGTCTGCCTTGTTGGATGTTTTAGCTTTTTCGACGATGGCTTTGATGATTTTTTGCTGGTTGCGCTCACGGTCAAAGTTACCGCCACTCAACCCAATTCCTCCCGCGCTACCACGGGCACGGCTAAATGCCAAGGCCTGCTCACCATTCATATGAACCGTCTCGCCGTTGCGGTAGCGAATTTTTGTAGCCACATCGTACACCATTGATGAGCCATCGTAGGCCTCAACCTTCACGTCAATTCCACCAAGTGCATTAACCACCTCGGTAAGCACACGCCAGTTAGCGTGCACTTTGTAGTGGATTTCCATACCCAATACCTCTTGCGCAGCTTTGGCTATCTCAGCTTGTCCAGCCTGTTCACTGGCAGCCTGATCTTTTCCACTGTCTTTAGCGTCTTGTTTACCACAACCATAGCTCTCGTTTAGCTTTCCAGCGGTAGTTTTCAGCCAGGACTGACAAGTATGCTTGACGTAAAGGTCTCGCGGCAGGGACACAGTGTAGGCGTCCTTATTGTCCTGGTGATAAGACAATACCATGATGGAGTCAGCCAAATCAGCACCCTCCCAGCCGTCAGGCGACGTACCAAAGATTAAGACATTCGTACGGCCATTGTCGTCTTGTTTGAGGCGTGTTTTCGTAAACAACCCAAGGATATCCCCGCCGACAACTCGCGACAGATTGTTATATAGTCGCCACGCCTGAAAGCCCAAAAATATCAGCAGTGGAATTAAAATTATCAATATAATGCGCTTGATGAGTCGTCGCTTTTTGAACTGCTCAAACGACAGTGGTTTTTTGTTCT
>CAUVPL010000092.1:0-2973 GCA_963553685.1 uncultured Candidatus Saccharibacteria bacterium | reverse complement strand
AATCATTTAAAAAGTCAAATGACCATAAAAAGCTTCTTGCTGTTCACTGGTCAAAACCTCTTGCACTACAGCCCAGACGTTAGCCTCTGCCTCATGAACATTGTGACTATTCACCGCGGCCCCTTCCAGCACCTGACGTAGTTGACCCTTGGTAATAATTCGCTGATGTTGTAAATCAAACAATACTCTTACTTGTTTATTAGCCCTGTCTTTCATTGCGTTGACCAACAGTGCAATTTGCTCATCTGTCGCGGCAGGGATTTTTTGCTGCTGCTCTGGGCCGATCACCAGTGAGCCAACTTTCGGCTGTGCCACATGAACCAAATCGCCATTCGGAGCCACCCGGTCACCAAGGAACTCAGGCACAGTGCTACTGCTTAAGGCTTGCGTGATTTGGTCCTTCGTCACCGGCAAAATTGTATTGAGCGTATGTCGACGCCCATCATGCGCATCATACCACCACGGAAAAGCCACCACCAACTTCAGCGCCTCCATTCCCATGCGTCGCGCTAAGCTATACGAACTAATTTCATAGTCAGAAATACCACGTTCGCCAGTATGAATATTTCTGTATTGATTCACAGTTGTTCGTCCAATACGCCGACTGCCCGCTTTGACGTACAATAATTCTTGAAAACCCCGTACTAAAGCTACTGATATGTTATACTTCTCTTCACTATTTAGCTCACCCATATCAATGTCGTTCGGGTTAACCTCCAGGCGCCGACATATTTTGTTAAATTGATAGTGAATGTTATCCGCCTTATTTGGGTCAATACCATTTGCCAAATAAGCACGACCGTCAGTATGGTAGCTATTATAGGTATCTCTGGTTTTCAGAAAAGCATCATATTCGGCAAAAAAGTCATCTGTTGTATCTGGACTAACAAACTCCTGAAACAACTCCTTTGGTTGGTGCCACGCGGCAAAGCCACCGCCAGAAATAGAAGCCGCAATCGCTGATAATGCCAGTACTTCCCGCAAACTTCCTCCAGTTCTAATCATTTCTGCTAATGCCCGAGACAATTCTGGTGACAATGGCAAATTATCCATAAACTCACCAATCTTTGTGATCCGCCCCTCTCCATCAATTGCTTCCAGGGTTTCCAGCAAATCGTACGACTCTTGAATAACTTTTTTACTAGCAACAGGATGCATCAGGTATTGGTTCAAATTCTCAAAAGCACCATTCTCAAAAGCACCATTCAAAAAATCGCCATTCAAATGAATAGCTGACAAGACATTACGCACAATATTAGTATGGTATATCTCCGGTGGAATGTGCTGTTCACGGGATGTAATGTCGTAGAACCCTTTTAATTCCTCTGGTAGATAGATCTTGCCGTAGGAAATTGGTCGTGCCAGCACAAACTTTGCACCATCAATATCACGACCACCACGCCCCGCTTGTTGCATCAACTCGGCCTGAGTACACAACCGAGGTGGCAATCCCTCTGCGCCCTCTTCGCCAATTTCTTTACTCTTTGTCAGACCATTTGACAACACCAAATCGACCTCAGGGATGGTGATACCAGACTGTCCAGCCGAAGTTGAAACGATGACAAACGATTCGTCTTCTGCTGGTTCAGCGGTAAAAATTTCTCGCCGTGCAGCTTCTGATATACCAGAATGTAATTTGAAAAATCGTATCCTCCCAGATTGATGGCGAGTGTGACGCTTAATCGACGCAATGGTCTCCTCAATACTCCTCACCCCCTCAACAAAGACCAATGATTTTTTCGAGTCCTTACCATATTCAAGGTAGGCTTCGGACACAGTATTGACCTTATCTTCTGTAATATCGATATCATGCGGCCGACCCTCGATGGTTACGACTGGCAATTCTGATCCGTTGATATCTTCGTACATAGTTTGGGAAACTTCGGTATCAGGCGTGGCGCTGGAAAAAGCCATGTGCCATTTGTCAGTCTTCTCAATCGATTTTGCAGCCAGTGCGGTGGCAAATTCCATCTCCAAGTTAGCTTCATGTATTTCATCAACCAACACCAGCACTCTCTCATTATGCCAGCCACCAGAAAGTTGCTCCAGCTTCTTTGTAAAGGTTGCCGCTGTCATGAAACAAAGCCTAGTGTCCGGCGTTGCCTCAGTGGCACGTCCATGAATCTTTCCCACCAGGTGATCAGGATATTGCTTACCCAACTGTCCACGTAAACTTTGCTCGACATATTCAGTAACATTATCGACAATCACCCGTCGCGGCATCAACACCACAACACGATCAAACCGCTCCAGTGCATACTGAGCGGTTTGTGTCGTTTTACCACTACCCGTCGGTCCACATAACCAAGATATTTTGTTCTCTGAGAGTGTATCTAATATCTCTGCTTTGTGCTTATACGCAGGCAATTCTTTGTTGCCAAGATCATAGTTGGCGAAAGAAGTTTCTGGTAGCTTACTGTACCGTTTCCGTAATTCTTCAAGGCGCTGTCGCCTCTGTTCAGGTGATTCACCATAACAATATGGCGACCGCCGAGGACCTTCAATATTTCGACTCAACAAATGGCTACTACTACGCTCTTTTGGCCTAGGTAAATAGCCCGCTCTCCGGACTCCATCTTTCACGCTACACTCTCCTTTATACTCACATTGTAGATAGGAGAGTGTAAAATAGCAAACGTAAGCGTTTTAGTCTTTTTTCTTGTCTAATTTATCAAGTTTCAAGAAATGGACAATTGCATAGACCACAAAGGCAACTGCCAACAAGGTGATCAATGAGCTGATAAATGCTCCGTACAAAAATTCACCCCGACGTCCAGCAAATTCAACAGTAAAAGATGCTGCCTGGAGACCCTGTTGTGATCCAACGATTAACTGCACAAGTGGGTCGATGAATGCTGTGACCAACTTCTTCACTGTATCACCAGCCGCAGTACCGATTGCCAAACCGACAGCCAGACCAACCACGCCTTGTTCACGGATAAATGTCATGAAACCGCCACCGTGGCTTTTAAC
>CAUVPL010000091.1:0-3003 GCA_963553685.1 uncultured Candidatus Saccharibacteria bacterium | reverse complement strand
AAACAAAAAGTCAAATATAGAGGAGTCTTAAAAAACAGAGCGGGGGAATAAAAAAGAAAAAAGTCAAATGTAGATCGATCATTCAAGATATTGCAATGTGGAAAACTTATCACGGCATAATGTAGTAAATACTACGTTAGGTGCTTGTAGCTCTGCTGTATGGACTTTTCAGGAGCCATACAAGCGTGTTGAGCGCTAGTCATGAATAATGATGAGAACAGCAACTAAAATATTTGTGTAGTAGAATATGATAGATTCCAAAGCCCCTACTATTTAGCTGGATATATCCTTATATATAGCTATATGTGTCATCTCATTATCATACGTGGTTATCTCCTATACAGTTCGTAAAACATACATTGTGCGACATTAAGAATATTTCTCTTTTATGAATACACACTCATTGATTTTGACATGTTACAATTGGATTTTTAGTTGCCTGTACGCTTGGCTGGCTTAAAATAATTAGCTTGCCCTTTGCTATATGTCTGCTGCGTATTTTGTGTGCAATTACCAGATTCTAGCTCCTAGTTCTTGGTTACGTTCTTTATGCGCTTTATTCCTGAATTGTAATATAACATACGCTAACGTACTACTACGGTGTGTCAGTGTCTGACAGATTCTGGCCAATTTTAGTTCTCTTTTTGTTCTATTATCGTTCAGTGGCCAATACATGTAGGGTTTAACGGAAGGCAAGGTTGGCACTGTGATGGCTGGGTAGGGGTCACTTCTCTGCTGTCGATTTAGGTACGGTTGCTGTTTTTGCTGGATGATATTATCATAGAAATATGAGAGTTATTTCACCTGACAATAGGGGTTTGCATGAGATATTGCCGTCGGTAGATTTGTTTTTGGCGGGAGGTATCACCAATTGCCCAGACTGGCAAACGGAGGCGCTAGCCCTATTGAGCAATCAAGATATAACAGTGGCTAACCCACGTCGTAAGAGGACGCTGGCTTTTCAGGGCAAAGGGGCGACGCACCAGATAGAGTGGGAGTATGAGTACCTCAAGCGGGCGCAAGTGGTGTTGTTTTGGTTTCCAAAGGAATCCCTCTGCCCTATCGCGCTGTTCGAGTTGGGCAAGGAGCTTGAGAGCGGATCGCGTGTGGTGATTGGTGTGCATCCAGAGTATTCGCGACGATTTGATATCATCACGCAGGTGCGTTGTTATGGTCCTGATTTTCCAATATATAGTGAGCTCGCTGACGTGGTGATGGCGGCTAAAGAAGTGATTAGTATCTGATAAGATACTTCTTAGGTCGTGCTCTTCTTCCGTCTGCGTCGCCGCTTTTTTGGTGCGGTGGCAGCGGTTGATTCAGATGTGGTGTTAGCAGTCGCACTATTGCCGCGGATCTGGAGAACAACTTCATGATTGTTTTGAGCTGGTTGTGGTTGGGCTGGACGAGTGTTAGCAGTAGCAGCAGGCTGCTGAGCTGGCTGTCTGGTGATTGGCTGAGCAGCAGGTCGAGGCGGCTGTTTCTGTGGCTGAGGTTGCGGCATGATGGCGGCATTGATTTCTTTTTCGACATCCTCCCTGTTTCGCGAATACATGCGCCGCGAATGTTCGATGATGTGCAAGGTGTTATCAGCCTGGCTTGGCGGGAGCTCCAGGGTGCGCGCAGAAAAGGCTGGGGTCTTCTCTCCCCCGATGACCATGTTGATGACGAAGTTACGATTGTGCATCTGCAAGAGGTCGACGGCTTCAAAATTCGGCTCAAATTGTTTGGCGAGGATCGGCGCGTCATCGGCAGACACGCGGAATGAAATCATGGTACCGACGTTGCCAAACACCGCGTCGCGCACGGTCTCATTCATCTGTGAGATGTACTGGTTGGCGACGGTCAGGTTGAGGCCGTATTTGCGGGCTTCGGACAGGATGGTGGCAAATGAGTCGGTGGCAAAGTTCTGGAACTCGTCGACGTAAAGATAGAATGGACGGCGGTCGCGGATGTCGGGGATATCTGAGCGGCTCATGGCAGCCAGCTGAATTTTGGTGACTAGAAACGAGCCGAGGATGGCGGCGTTGTCTTCGCCGATGAGACCCTTGGATAGATTAACAATGAGGATTTTGCCCTCGTCCATGATTTGGCGGATGTTGAAGGTGGATTTGGGCTGGCCAATGATGTTGCGGATGATCGGGTTGGCGGTAAAGGCGCCGACTTTGTTGAGAACTGGTGCAACGGCCTCGGCGACGAATTTATCGTTCCAGCTGGCGAATTCGACGTTCCAGAATTGCAAGACTACAGTGTCGCGGCAATAACTCAGCGTTTCTTTGCGGAAGTTTTTATCAGTTAGCATGCGGGTGATGTCCAGCATGGTCGTTTCTGGCCGGTCGAGCAGTGCCAAGATGGTGTAGCGTAAAATATACTCCAGCCGTGGCCCCCAGCTCTCACCAAACATTCGTTTCAATACGCCGATGACCTCTGATGAAATGTTGGTTTTTTGGTTCGGGTTGGTGACTTCCAGCGGGTTGAAGCCGAGCGGATAGGCGGTGTCGGCTGGGTTGAAATAGACGACGTCGTTCAGCCGTGAGCCGGGGATGAATTTCATGTTGTTGATGGCAAAGTCGCCGTGCGGGTCGATGATGGCGTAGCCTTGGCTGTGAAAGATGTCGCTGAGCGCAAATAATTCGAGCAACCCTGACTTACCTGCCCCCGTCTGGCCGATGATGTAGACGTGGCGCGAGCGGTCGTAGCGCAGCATGCCGAACTGGTGGTTGATGCCGCGGAAGTTGGTGACGCCAAAGGCGGAAATTTGGTCGTCGTTGGCGTCGCTGCCGGTCAGGACGGGCAGCTTGGACGGCGGTTCAGCGGTTTTGGCGCTGGCCCAGACGATGTTCGGCGTCTCGACATTGGTGTGTGGCAAGTGGAAGACAGAGGCCAGCTCTTCGATATTGAGGATGAAGCCTTCGCCGAAGAATGCACGACGACGATATTTTTCTAAAAATTCTTTGCCGTAGGCGGCTTTGATGGGCTTAAAGCCGTTTAGGTTTGTGGAATTAA
>CAUVPL010000090.1:0-3010 GCA_963553685.1 uncultured Candidatus Saccharibacteria bacterium | reverse complement strand
AAAGAAGAAAAGAAGAATCAACCAGCTGGCATCCCTTACCAAGATTATATTAAAAACGACATTAATATTACCAATCCAAATAGCCAAATCTGTTCAACCCAAAACACCGCAACTGGTGAACTTTCTGGCGAAAACGTAGAAAAGGTTCTTAAGTTTTTTACCGGCAAGGGTCTAACTTTGGTACAAGCGGCGGCTGTGGCTGGTAACCTCCAACAGGAGTCTCGTATCGATCCAAGTGCACTCAACAGCATCGGTGCCTTCGGCATCGCTCAGTGGTTAGGTGGACGCCGCACCAACCTAGAGAAGAAGCCAAACTATAGTACCATCGAGGGGCAGTTAGAATACCTCTGGGAGGAGCTAAACGGAGCAGAAAATGCTGGTCTAAAGGTGCTACTGAAACACACTGACAAATCAGGTAGTGGTGTCAGCGCTTTGGCGGTTGAGTTTGGTGAAACATTTGAGCGCTATGGCCCAAATGAAGAAGGTAACCGTGCCCAGTATGCTTCTGAAATTTTCAACAGTTATAAGGGTAAAATCCAAGACGGTGATCCATCAAAAATTACGCCAAGTGCTGGTGGTGATTCGGGTGGTGCACAGGTTAGTTCAGCATCAGCAACTGGTTGTAGTGGTAATGGGTCTAGTGTCGCCGGGCAGAGCATCGTCGATACAGCCAAGCAGTTGGCGTGGAATCCAAATACTGACAAAGGGGCTAATAACCAGACGGCTAAGGCTGAATATATCGATGCAGTCAAAAAGAATAACCCGAGTGTCGTCGGTAGTTCAGACACTGACTGCGGTCGATTTATAGCGACGGTGATGCGTACCTCTGGTGCAGATAAAGATTATGAACCGATTGGCACTACAGCACAATATTCTTATGTAAAATCTCATCCAGAAAAATTCAAAATCATCGAGCGCCCATCCGCCTCAGACTTACAGCCGGGCGATATCCTCCTCCACCCAAGCCATGGTAATTACGGACATACCTTGATTTACACCGGTGACGTTGGTGGAGGGTATGTCGCTGCTAACGCCTCGCTTGATGATACGGTGCCGATATTCATCAAGCAAGGGTCAGTTGACTACCAACTCAGTCAGGCAGGCAACATCTTAGTTCGCGTCATTCAATCAAACAAAACCTAGAAAGGAAATACCATGCAGCCAGTCATCACGAAACAAAAAATTATTGGCGGTGCAGTGATCATCGGCGTGCTGCTTGTTGCTTTCGTTTCATACTATGTCTTCCAAACCGTCACCCGCGATACCACACTGCTGGCAACCTTTGCGCCAGAAACTGTCAAAATGTCTTATGATTCAGTGAAAAACCAGACCATCACCTCTGATAAACCCGTAACGGTTAAAAGCGGTAAACATACTTTCAGTTTCAGTGCTGATGGCTATGAGACATATACTATTGTGCTTGACCTGGAGAAGGGAAAAGAACGAAAACTGTTGTTTGCCCTGACACCAAAAAGTGATAAAGCAAAAAATGAACTGAAGCAGAAAAAATATGCCAAAGTCTTGGATGGACTAGGTAGTCGACAAGTAAACAGGGCCGGTAAGGAAATCGATGAGGCTAATCCAATATTGCAGCATCTACCATTTGAAGACAGAGACTACCGAGTCTTCTCATGTCAGCCATATCGCACCGATATTAAGAAGTCGCATAAAATCGGTATCTGCATCACCATGGTCGGGCGCAACGGTGACGCGCTTCTGAGTCAAATATTAGAACGACTCGCCAAGCTTGGCGCAACACCAGATAACTACGACATGAAGATTAATAACTACATCATACCAACCAAGAAAGAAAAAGATAGTCGAGCCGCTGTACCGTGTGGTAATGGACAGCCATCGTGGTGCTACAAATTCCGTGATCGTTAAGCTAACTTTTTAGCGGCATAATGATGTGAATATAATCACGTTTTTTCGCCGTGGATTGGATGATACAAGGAGAGAGTTTACCGCTGAAAGCAAACGATACCTCGTCTCCATCTGTGACGTTTAATGCCTCGGCTAAGTACCGAGAGTTGAGCGTAATTTGACCGTCAGCGGAAATCTTAGCAGTTGCTTCTGAGGTGTTTTCACCAAGTTCTGAGGCGATGGAGTGGATGGAAATGATATTGTCTTCAGCTGAAGCATTGATAGTAACGCCGCCGCCTGACTCTCGAGCAAACAAGCTAGCAACTTTGGTGATGCGACCCAGGTCAGCGCGTGAGACGATGATTTCCGTCTGTGACTGCTGAGGAATCAACTGGCGATAATCTGGGAATTTTCCATCGATTAACCGGCTAATAATCTCCAATTCTGGCGTCTGGAAACAAACTTGGTCGTCGCCAAACAATATCACAATGGCTTCTGTGGCGTCGCTCAAACTACGAATCACTTCTTGTAGGGCAGAGGTCGGAATGATGGCTGAAACTTCGCTGTCCGCTTTCATTAGTTTTCGTTCAGCGAGCCGGTAGCCGTCGGTCGCCGCCAAATATAACTCGTCTTCAAAAGTATGCCAATATACCCCAGTCAGTACCGCCCGAGCCATATCAGAGCTGGCCGCCAAAATAGTTTGCGACACCGCTTTTTTCAGATCATCAGTGGCGATTTCGTAGCGCACTGCCGTATCTTCATTGATGGTTGGTAATTCTGGAAATTCATCAGCAATGACGCCATTGATAACTGATTTAAATTTACCAGAAGTGATGTGTAGATGATCGTCTTTGGTCTCCAGGTCGATAGTGCCGCTTGGCAGGGTTGAGATAAATTCTGAGATCAGCCGTGCCGGGATAGTGATTGAACCTGGTGATTGTATTTTGGCACCAATATACTGAGTGGAAGCAATTTCCAAATTGGTAGCCGCAATCAATAATCTCCCCCCATCGGTACGAAGTAAAATATTGTTCAGAATGGGAAGTTCAACGCGACCAGAAGCTACCCGCCCAATATTACTAAGTGCTTTTGCAAAATTTTCTTGTGTGACTGAAAGCTTCATAGATACTATTATATAACCTTTCTT
>CAUVPL010000089.1:0-3096 GCA_963553685.1 uncultured Candidatus Saccharibacteria bacterium | reverse complement strand
ATTATCAACACCGAGCTAATCTTGGCAGATATTCAAACCATAGAAAATCGTTTGCCGAGGCTACAAAAAGAAGCCAAGGCTCGGCCAGCAGCTCGCGAGGAAGTCGCCTATTTGCAAACTCTGCTGGAACAATTACAATCTGGTACGCCACTGTCTTCAATAGCTGATCTGAACACAGAATTGATCCAAGACCTCCACCTGCTGACCGCCAAACCAGTTATTTATGCATTCAATGTTGATGAATCAGGGTTAACAGATACTGCCCTGCAATCAGAGCTGACTTCTCTGGTAGCACCTGCTAAAGCTTTGTTTTTAAGTGCCAAACTGGAAGAAGAATTGAAAGGATTATCGCCCACAGAAGCTGCCGAGCTGTTGGAAAGTTACGGCGTCACGGAAACCGGACTCATGCAATTGATCCATGCCGCCTACGATACCCTCGGCCTTCAAAGTTACTTAACCGCTGGACCCAAGGAAGTTCGCGCCTGGACCATCCACAAAGGATGGACAGCACCACAAGCTGCCGGTGTCATTCACACCGACTTTGAAAAAGGCTTTATCGCCGCTCAAGTAGTCGACTATCACGACCTCGTTAGCGCCGGCTCTGAAGCGGCTGCCCGCGCTGCCGGCAAAATACGAACTGAAGGCAAAACCTATGTCATGCAGCCTGATGATGTCGTTGAGTTTAGATTTAACGTCTAGCCGACTTGATCACTTTTAGTGCGTAAAATCGCTCACGATTACCGCGAGCTCCAGCCACGGCGCTATCAGCTTTATCCACCGTCACAAACAACTTTGCCGACCACGCCTCAAAATCACGCAAAATCTGCCGCCGAATTGTATCATTTTTGATGACGCCACTGTTACCCAGCTGCTGACGCGCGGCTTCAAACTGCGGCTTAACCATAGCAACAATTAGCGTCGTATTCTTACAAATACTCGCAAGATGCGGTAAAATTTGCCGTAAACTGATGAACGATACGTCGATCAGCACGATATCTGGCGCTTCATCTGGCACAAAATCCCGAATATCGGTTTTTTCGTGCAGTTTTATCCTTGAATCCTGCCGCAAATCTGGATGCAACTGATCCGTCCCGACATCAACTGCGTATACCTTTTTGGCACCATGTTTCAGCGCATAATCAGTAAATCCACCAGTGCTACTGCCGACATCCAGCACAATGCGGTCAGTAAGCCTAACGCCCAAGACTGAAGCAACACTCGCTAATTTCAATCCCGCACGACTGACGTATCGTTCACGTGGCGACAGTGTAATCAGGGACTGCTCCCCCACCATATAGCCTGGCTTTTGCACCACCTTTCCGTCAACCACAACATCACCGAGGCGAATATAGTTTTCAGCCTGCGATCTACTGGCGACCAGACCACGGACAACAAGTTCTTTATCAAGCCGCCCCTTAGCCGCCATACATAATATCCTCAAGCTTACGAGTTATCTCAGCTATCTTACTCCATGACTGTCCCTTAGTGATAATCGACATGACATACTTCCCCTTTGGATGAGTAACGATGGCTGCATCATTCAAGTAGCCTTCCAGAAAACCAACCTTGTCTTGCACCGTACCGCTACTGCCGGCCGGTATACCCTGACGATATACCTGTCGCTGCATCAAGCCCAATAGGAAATCACGATGACTACCCCTAACTAAGGTGCCATCATCAATTCCCTTCAAAATATTCGCCAAATCATTAGTCGATGTCATCACATACGATCCCCTGAGTGACGTATCCTTAAAACCTTTTCCTTCACGCAAGTATTCAGTAATACTGCTGGCTTTGTAGTGCGCAATGACTGCTTCTGGACAGGCATTATCCGAATTAACAATCATCCGCGTTATACATTCTTGCACCGGCACACCACCAATTTTATCATTCATGGTCAACTGGTTATTGTCAATCTTGTCCATCAAAACCATAGCTATATACAATTTGTACGTACTGGCCGACACACTAGGCTCACCGCCGCGCACCTGAGCACTCCACTTTTCGCCAGACACTTGGCTGACTGTCAGACGAATATCATGATCACGCGCCAATGAATTGACATAAGCCTGCAGTCCCAGTGCCGAATGGGAGAAAGTCTCTTTGTATACCGGTTGCGGTGGCAACTGCTTGGCTACCAGCGCAAGTCGACTACCTTTTTCCTCCGCACCAAACAACACTTCTTGCACTTTTTTCGTCATTTGCGCCACGTCAATACCCCGACCTGGCGCCCCATTCTCACGCTTTGTCTCCGTGCCGTCATGCATATGAATAACGGTTTTTCCAGCTGGTTTATTAACTACTTTGCCAAACGACTGTTCCAAAAACTCCGTTAACTTTGCCTGGTTTAGTGCTATCTTCGGAACATTATGACCATCCTCAATGAATGACAAAAGCTTTGCTATAGTTGATTTGTCTATCTTGACCGCCTTGCCTTCAAATTCCAAGGTAATATTTCGCTGCAAAATCTTTTCAACACGAGAACGTAGTTCCTGTAATTGTTTTTCCGTCACCTTAGCAGACAAACGCTTGCCTTTCATGTGCACCTCGGTCTTATCACCTAAGGAATATTGGGTTGAAGCTATCGCCTGACGCGCCTCGGCACTTTGCAGCTCACGACCAGATTTTTCAGCCACAACCACCACCTTGTCATCCTGGATCTCTACTCGTGCATTTTCTGGCGGCAAGGTTAAGCTATCACCATATTCAGCCATCTTTGCTTCCAGTGAACTTTCATCAAATTTTACTTCAGCATTTTTGACCTCAACTGAACGCCACCACAAACTAAACGGCATCAATCGCTGCCACCATGGATAATCCAACGCCTTGTCGGCAACGCAATGACTACACACTGTGCCGCCAAAATTGCCTACGGAAGCTTCCTGCTTGCCATTTCTTGTCACAAATTGCAGCTGTGTTTGCGGAGTACTATCCTTCGCTAATTTTTCAATATCAGTACGTGTCCACCAGCTAACACTTCGTCCCATCATTTGCGCCCTGCTGGTCAAGCGATCGCCCGGAAAGCTCATCTGAATAACCACAGACAACAGACAGATTAAACAAAAACTAACACCACCATAAAAGACCCATCTCAGC
>CAUVPL010000088.1:0-3152 GCA_963553685.1 uncultured Candidatus Saccharibacteria bacterium | reverse complement strand
TAAACGCAAGTCATTTTTTAGTGAGGTGGTGTACCATCTTTTGAACATCAGCTTAGCTTTGGCATTATTTGGTATTACGCTCATGGTGCAATCACCGGTGGCTGCGGTGGTGCTGGTGATTTTGAGTAAGTGGCGTGTACTGGCGGTGAGGCCGCGTTTTTGGTGGACGAATATCCAGTCTAACTTGGTGGACTTGATCGTTGGATTGAGCGTGGTGGCGTTGCTATATCTGTCCGTGGGCAATATTGCCGTACAAATTGCGTTCACAGCCTTTTATATCATTTGGCTCGTCATCATCAAGCCGATGTCAAAGCGTTGGCAAATGATGCTGCAGTCGGCTGTTGCTATTTTGTTTGGTACAGTGGCCCTGTTCTCCATTGGCTATTTGTTGCCAGACATTGCAGTTGTTGCTGGCTCAATGGTCATTGGCTATAGCGCCGCTCGGCACTTTTTGGTCAGTTACAAAGAAGATCAAACAGTTCTGCTGAGCTCCATCTGGGGAATTATGTTTGCGGAGATTGGTTGGCTAGCGTACTATTGGACATTTGCGTACGCTATACCAGGTCTCACCATGATTAAACTTCCGCAAGTAACCATTATTTTGCTATTGATATCTTTCTTGGGTGAGCGGGTTTATCGGTCATGGAAGAAAAACGGCGCGGTCGTACGGAGCGAGATCATGCCGCCAGTCCTGTTTTCTGTGGCGGTGATAGGCGTTATATTACTATTTTTCAACACAGTAACGAGGATTTGATAGATGACAGAGGTGGGGATAGGACAGCCAGATAACAGCGTGCAGGTGATTACGCTGTCGCGGCGACGAATGATGGCTATCTGGGTTGCCATAGCAGCGCTATTTTTGTTGATGATTATGATTGGCAGTGTGTTGCTACTGACGGTGTTGCGGCCAAAGCTCGCCAGTACATATAGTCCAGCAGTTGATGGCAACCTGACCGTTACCGCCGAAGAATCGAATGTCTCAAAAATCGTCAATCAGGTATCGCCGAGCGTCGTATCGATCATCACTGTAAAAAGTAATGGTTTCAGGTCACAGGAGAACGCTGGAACTGGTGTGATCATTAGTAAAGATGGTTATATCTTGACGAACAAGCACGTAGTGAATGGCGGGCGGTCCTTTCAGATCATCACTGGATCGGGCGATCGTCACACCAATGTCAAACTAGAGGGAGTTGATCCACTAAACGACATTGCGTTTTTGAAGATTAACGGCGTTGACAATCTGTCGCCAGCGACTATTGGCGACTCAAGCACTGTTCGCGTGGGGCAAAAAGTCATTGCCATCGGCAATTCGCTCGGCAAGTTCCAAAACACTGTCACGAGTGGTATCATTTCCGGGAAGGGACGCCCGCTCCAGGCTTCATCAGGCAGCGATGACGATCAAGATCAGAAGCCTGAATCATTAACGGATCTGCTACAGACTGATGCTGCCATCAATCCAGGCAACTCAGGTGGTCCACTACTGAACATGGCAGGCCAGGTTATCGGCATCAATACCGCTATCGTCGAGGATGCTCAGAGCATTGGCTTCGCTATCCCAATAGGCGCAGCCAAAGGATTGATCCGCAGCGTTCTGGAAAAAGGTGAGATCAATAAATCATACATTGGTGTGCGCTATCTGGAGGTGACGCCAGAAACGCGGGCCGCAAATAAACTGTCGGTCAAAAATGGTGCTTTTGTCGGTGGTGTTTCTGGGCAATTAGTGCAGCAGGGTGGTCCAGCTGACAAGGCCGGGATCAAATCTGGTGATATCATCACCAAGGTTAATGACAAAACCGTTGGAGAGCATGGTGGTCTGACAAGCTTGATTGGCGAATATTTGCCAGGTGAGACTGTGGAATTGACGGTCATCAGGAACAACAGAGAGCAGAAACTGACGTTAACGCTTGGCTCCTACAAATCGTAGTACCACGATTAGCCCGCTGGTCTCCAAGTGTAAAAAGCCATTTTGATTACCAAAGGCGATAATCGTTTGGTGTTGCTCTTCGTCTGCCTCTATAAACAGCAGTCCTTGGTCAGTCATATGCTTGGGTGCTTGGTGGATGAGCTCTCGGATCAACTTAAGTCCACCCTCACCAGCGTACAAGGCTTCTGGCGGCTCGTGGCGCAGCTCTGGGGAGGTGTTTTTCCAGTCCTTGTCTACATATGGCAAATTCGCTAAGACACAGTCGAGCTTCTCAAATTGACCAAGTAGTAAGGATTGTTTTTGCGTGAAGACTTTGGCGCCCAGTTTTTTGGCATTTTTTTCTGCCACCGAGATGGCCTTAGAGCTAATATCCGACAGAACAACATGCCAACTATCTGATAGTTCAAGTGCTGCAGTAATTCCCAGGCACCCAGACCCGGTCCCTATGTCGATGAGTGTCCTTGGTCGATCGTCTCGTGGCGCTAGCTTCAGGAGTAGATTGATCATTTCTTCTGACTCGGGACGCGGAACTAGTACGCTGGGCGATACACTAAAATTCCGTCCATAAAACTCTTTCTCGCCCAAAATATATGCCAGTGGTACTCGGTCGAGACGCAGACTGAGCCGCGCTTCGGCGATATCAACGCGTCGTGGATCAATCTCTTCATCTAGATGTGCATGGAGGTATGTTCGGTTTTTGCGCAGCGTGTTCGCTAGTAGTAGTTCTGCGTCAAGTTGTGCCGACGTGATATCAGCGTTTTTCAGGTGCTCAGCGGCGTGTTTCAGCCAGGTTGATATATTCATGTTGTTAATTATACCACAGTTAGTTCTATAGACATAGTGTCATTGTAAAAATCATATAATATGGTTTAAAAGCTTGACAAATCAAGAGATAGAGAGTATCATGTGAAGTGTTTATAACTCTGATGAGTAAAAGGGAGATGCGCTATGACAGATGAAGCAAAAGGGGTGAGAGAAGCGGCGGATGAAATACCGCATGATTATGAAGTTTTGGCTGACCTTATTCGTAATAATCAAGCGCTAGCGATGAATGTTCACGTGGATAGTATGCTTCGTGTTGCTCAGGCTGCTAACCAATCTGGCACACAGTATTATGTGGCACCAGATGTTGAGGAGGCTTGTGCATTACGTGTTGCACATATACACCGCTCAAATATTTTTGATCGACTCTCCAAAGAAGAGAGCCCTGATGAGATTGAGAAGGCAG
>CAUVPL010000087.1:0-3164 GCA_963553685.1 uncultured Candidatus Saccharibacteria bacterium | reverse complement strand
TACTAAAATTAAAATATGGAAGTTGACAAGCAATCAGACAAAAAGCCTGTGTTATTCGACTTAATTGATAGAGCACCATTTGCGGGCAAATTCTTTTTAAAAGAGGTTCATGTTGGCTATATTACTTCGCCAGATAAGCAAAAAACAAGGCGCACGCTAGGAACTATCGCTGTATTTAGTAGTTTTTCTGCAGCCCATTTTATGCAATCGGCATCCGGCTTAACGATAGCTCAAGAATACGCGCAAGATATCATGACACAAGGACCTGATGTTATGAATATGGGGTTTCTTGCTATTGATGCCGTGTACGCTGTAACGATGGCAGCTGTTGGTCTACGTCAGGCCGCTCACGTTCCCCATCTTGTTGGTGATTATAATCAATGGCGTACACAGAAAGATGTTATCCCCGAAGAAAAACGTGTTCCAAAAAGGCGAGAGCGAACAATTAAAGTGCGTGACGCGCTTACTGCATGTGCTGTAACGGGAGCAGGTCAGGCTGCCTATATAGCTTCAGGGTTACTTATTCGATAAATCGAATTCACTATAGGTTGTATGTCATTTTATATATTGTGTATATACGTACAGGTTCATCCCGTGCTATGGACTGGTTGAGATTATGTCAAAATAGCGTCAGTTGCTCGTTAGGTAATTCCAGCTCAATAGGTTTGATAATTTTCTGGGCACGGTAGCCGATATATTTTTTTAAGTTGTAACCCAGTAAGTTGCCATCATACTCAGTGATGGCGATGCTACCGATTACACTTAGGACGTGGCCGACTAATTGCGACTTATCTTTCATTAGTATAACTCTCGTTAAGTCTACGCTTGCTGTCTGAAAATAATCCTCACATGTGATGAGCGTTCGGTTTGGAAAATCCAGCCCCAGCTTTTGCTGAATGCGCATCAGTGTGTCAGCTAGAGTTTGTTCCGCCACCGCAGCATTGAGCGGCTGTTTGATCAGCCCCAGCTTTTTACTGGCGGCCACCGTCTCCATGATGCCATCCAGCTTGGCAATCTTCGCTTCGTATTGCCGGGCGATTAACGCCGAAGCAAACGTCTCCAATTTCAGCGCCAGGCGTGCTCCCTGCTCCAGCAACCGCCGAATACCGCGCTCCTCCTGTGAAATGCCAACTTTGATCACCTCTGGTGAAAAATACGCCAAATACAAAAAATGTGGATTTTGATTAATCTTTTCCTGCTGCGCTGACACTGAATCAGCGTGGTAAAACGCTGGATTGAAACCAGTGCGATTGCGACATTTCAAACAATTTTCATATTTCTCATCAACCGTGGCACCGTCAGGACAAATCTGGCCGCAATGATTCTCAAAATCCAGCCAGCCGGTGCAATATTTGGTGGAAAAGTCAAACTCCAGCGACAATTCCCGCCCCAAAACATCACCACGCTCAGCCCTACTATCAACCTGCCATTCCAAAAACGGTCGGTTTTCAGTGTCAAAGCTAGTGTAGCTTAGTAAAAACTCCTCAGGCATAGCACAATTATATCAAAAACCGCCCGGCAACTGCGCGGACGGTTTCAAGTGCAAAAACAGTCTACAACGCTGCTTCAACGGCTGCCCACGTCGCGTCAGGATTGTCCTCTGGCACAATGATGGTGACTTGGTCGCCGATGTTGATGCGGAAGAACGTGACGCTGGCGAGCAGGATGCGGTATTCGCGGCCGTTGGCTTCGACGTAGTAGACGCCGTCGTGTTGCACCAGTGTACCGATGACTTGCTTGCGTGCCACTGGGCCGATTTGCTTGTAGATGAAGCTGCCGTCGTCAGCGATGGTTAATTTCAAAATGTCGCCCTCAACCAGCTTTGATTTTGAAGCATAGTTGGCTGGGATTGGGTAATTTTTGCCGTCTGGGCCAAGCATGGTCTGACCGTCAAACACGCCTTCGACGACCTTGCCGGTCACATCTTCGGTCGAGGTTTTTGGCGTAACAACTTGACCGTCATCACCGATGATGCTGATCAATAGCTCTTTTGCCGCTGCCAAATTGGTCTCTGCCTCTTGTATCAGTGAGCGCAGCCGCTTTACTTGTTTTTCTGGTAATTCAGACATAGTGATTCTCGCATTTCCCTGTCTATTTTTGATAGTTCTCGTTCTATATATAGCATAGGAAAAAGGTTCGGTCAAGGCTTGCATAAGCAAGTTATTTCAGATTTCCACAGCATTTTAAGGGGTGCTTGCAAAACTGTTGCAAATTTTACCCTTGCAATCAAAATACCGCCCATGGTATAGGGCGGCATAATGATTTCGAAAACAAATTGGCGTCATGTTTAGAATGAAATTAGCTGAGCTCAACGCTAGCGCCAGCGTCTTCCAGCGTCTTCTTTGCAGCTTCAGCTTCGTCTTTTGAAACTTTTTCTTTGACTGGTGCTGGAGCGCCGTCAACGATAGCTTTTGCTTCACCGAGGCCCAAGCCGGTGATTTCCTTAACAGCCTTGATGACTGCAACTTTCTGAGCACCTGCGTCCTTCAATGTGACGGTGAACTCAGTCTTTTCGTCAGCCGCAGCAGCGTCGCCACCAGCAGCTGGACCAGCAACAGCGACAGCTGCAGCAGCTGGCTCGATGCCGTATTCGTCTTTCAAGTGATTTTTCAATTCGTTAACTTCCAGAACTGTCAACTTGGTCAGTTCTTCAGCCAATTTCTTAATATCAGCCATGGTATTCTCCTTAGATTATTAATTATTTATCATCTCGAGTCATCCAATCTTCAACGCCTCCTCTTTTCGCGCCGGGCGCCTTGAATGGCGCTCGGGCTGCAATCGCTGTACGGAGACTTATGAAGACCGAATAACTCGAGATGATTGATTGCTAAACTTAAGCCGTAGCTTTGGCTTCGATGCCGTCCAAAAGTCCGTGCAAATTGCCGCCCAGCGCGCCCACAGTGTCGTGGACTGGTGAGAGCAATTGTGCCACCACTTCGGCGACAAGCTGGTCTTTGCTTGGCAAGCCTGCCAGCGCTTTGATGTCAGCTTCGTTGATGCTGAGGCCCTCGCTTGAGAAACCACCAGCCAACTGCAGTGCTGGATGCGTCTTTGCAAACGTGTCCAAAACTTTCGCTGGCATGACCTCGTCTTCGGCACTGATGGCGTAGACCAACTGGCCAACCAGGAGGTCAGTGTCGGTTTCTTTGTAGGTGTCGACGCCC
>CAUVPL010000086.1:0-3175 GCA_963553685.1 uncultured Candidatus Saccharibacteria bacterium | reverse complement strand
TGTCTCATTTGGTGCAATTGGGTGACCAACGACTGTCTTGATATCTTGTGCTGCTGCCTGTTGGAAAGCCTCTGCCGTACCAGTCCATACTTGTGTACCGTTAGCGCGGACGGTAACGGTCATTTTGCTACACAAGTTACCGGTACCAGAGACTGATGCGCCTGGCGCGTTCTCGGTTGTACAGGTGCCACCCTTGACAGTAAAGGCGCTGGCAGCGATGCTACCCTTGTTGGTGATTTTCACCGTGGTGTCAGTGCTGCCGCCTGGAACGAGTGCTTGGCCGCCATATTTGTTGATGGTTGCACAAGTCGCACTACCACTACCTGTAGTGGTACAGGTAACTGATCCGTCCTGGTTCTTTTCTTCCATCACTAACGTACCAGTTGATGCGGTGTTTACGCTGTTGGTGATGGTTGCAACAACACCCGCAAACGTTGGTGTCAAGCTAAACGCTACCATCAGCGTCATGATGCCGCCGACAACCGCCAGGCCGATGCGTTGCCGTTGGAAATAATTGTTTGCTTTGCTCATAGTGATATAAACCCTCCTCGATTATCCAAGTGGATATCTCGCATTATTATTTGCCTTGGCGCGATTGTAGCACAGGCGTTTTGGCATAGTCAATAAGAATTTATATGTCATTAAAAACTAATGATATTTCAGTGAGACTAGTCCTGCTGGAACAAGCAAAAAGCCACCAATACCAGGTGGCAATTATTATAATCTATACTCTGGTGCGGCAGAAAGGACTTGAACCTTCACGCCCGAAGGCACTAGCTCCTAAGGCTAGCGCGTCTACCAATTCCGCCACTGCCGCATGTGGTGATTGTAGCATATGCGCGGCCAAATTACCACCCAAATAATATTCATTTTCGTTTTTGGTTGTGCTAAAATTAAACATAAATAGGAAAGGGGAATATGAATAAGGTTGCGACGTATCTAAATGGACATTTGACTGGAGAGGTTTTGGTCAATGATTTGCTATTGGATGCGGCGCAATCAGACGGTAGTGTCCTGGCGCGTCGCCCAGAGATGATCGCTCGGCCGTCAAACGTCAATGACATTCGTAAAATCATGCGGTTTTGTTCGCAGTTAGCTGACAAAGGTCACATCCTTTCTGTGGTCGTTCGCGGAGCAGGCACCGACAGCAACGGTGCTGCTACTGGCGGCGGTGTATCTTTGGATATGCAAGCATACATGCACCACGCCAAAGGCATCGACCCAAAACAGCAATTAGTGCACATGCAAGCTGGCATGAAATACAGCGCAGTACGCGAACTGCTATCTATGCATAAAAATCTAGCATTGCCAGAAGTCTCAGCCATCGGTCAAGACGGAACCATCGGCGGAGCAATCGCTACTGGCGCGGTGGCGTCATCTGTTGGCATAACGACCTTATTCACTGACGCCATTTCTCAGATGGAAATTGTCTTGGCGAATGGCGATGTCATTCAAACTGGGCGCATCAACAAGCGCGAATTGGCAAAGAAAAAAGGCCTATCAACGCTGGAGGGCGAGATCTATCGTCAAGTGGACAACCTACTAGAGGACAATCAACAAATCATCGACGCCATCAAACGCCGTGAAAAAAGTACGGCTGGATTTTGGGGGATTACCAAAGTCAAAGGCGAGGATGGCTCATTTGACCTGACACCACTGTTTGTGGGCTCTCAGGGTGCGCTGGGTATCATCAGCGAAGTGATCATGAAAGCAGAATACAGTAGCAACGACGCGACAGTCATCACTGCAACATTTGGTGACATGTCTGAGGCGCAAGCGGCAGTTGACGAAGCCCTGAAGCACAAAGTTTCCAAAGTTGACATCATCGACGGGCGAATCATAGCGCGGGCTGCTAGCGAGGGTAAGAAATTCTCCTGGGCACCACGTGAGGCGTTCAAAGGCGCAGCGGTTATCATCACTATGAGCGAGTTCTCCGACAGGGCTCGTGGTCGCGCCGCCAAAAAATTGGCTCGCAAGCTAGAGAATATCCATCCAGTTGGCTTAACCATCCACGATATCCAAACCCAAGAAGTCGCTTCACTCTATACTCCATTGTCATTCATGTTGCACTCAGCCGAAGAACGTGCAACCTGTCCAGCGGTATTCTCAGGACTGTGGCTACCGTTAGAACGCTTGGATGGATTTTTGAGCGAACTACGCAAAGTAGAAGCTGAGACCAAGCTGGCACTACCGGTTGTCGTGGATGCCGTCAATGGCTATGTTGATTTGCTACCAGTCTTTAACTTGCACAAAGTGAGCGAGCGTCGAGTACTATTGAAATTAATCCCAGAAATTGCCAAAATAGTTGCCGAAAGCCGCGGTAATGTTGCTGGTCGTTACGGTGATGGTCGCCTGAAAGCTGGTTTGATGCAAGCAACCGTCTCGCCAGACGAAACAGCTATTTATTCTCAAATCAAACACATTTTCGACCCAGCCAACATCTTGATGCCTGACATCAAGAAAGAAGTCCCGGCCAAAGAACTGGCTGACGAGCTCAACTTGTGGTGTCGCACGAAATCATAGGTTCAAATCTCTTGCGCATCAGCCATTGGTGTCGTATAATTAGTTGTGCAATCCAAACCATGCGCGGATGTGGCGGAATTGGTAGACGCGCTAGCTTCAGGTGCTAGTGTACGCAAGTACGTGAAGGTTCAAGTCCTTTCATCCGCACCAGGAATTGACGACTGTATCACAAGAAAATCACCCTAGGCTGGGTGATTTTTATTAACGTAAAATTCATATTTCAAAGAAAGGGTTGACAGGCAACCGTAAATAAAACAGATACTTATCAACCCCTCCTCGAATACTTACCTTCGGCGCCTGCCATCAGCGGGCCTGTCAACAAGGAGCAGTTGCTTCCACCTGTCGAATTCACTGCTGGCTTCGATATACTGCTCATGAAGAGCCTTGATGACTGGATGAGAGAGGGGATTCTCGTCAGCAAGCAACTTCTCCCCGTGTCTAGTGACGAGGCGAATGAATTCGGCAAGAATCCACTCCTTTCGTCGCTCGGCTGCCACCAAGGACTTGATCACAGACTCGATATTGACCGACCTCCCTGGCCTCCGAATTTTTTTACCAGAGAAGAGCTTGTGAAGGTGAGTGAAGGCTTTCATTTTTCTATTCTTTCTCCTCGCCTTCTGGGCGATAAAGTACTGTTTTTAGTACAAGGCGA
>CAUVPL010000085.1:0-3185 GCA_963553685.1 uncultured Candidatus Saccharibacteria bacterium | reverse complement strand
GAGCGGTTGGCTGTTAACCAATAGGTCGCTGGTTCGAGCCCAGCTGCCGGAGCCAAGAAAAGACACTTCTACGGAGGTGTTTTTTCTTTGTTTCTTGAAATACGATTCGGTACCATACGAAATTCTACATCATACTGATGTTTTCTTGATTGTTAAAAATGGTAAATCAGACGTATAATAGATGAGTGAAAAAACGTCAAAGTACAAATAAACGTTGGTTATTGGCTGTAGTGGTAGTTGCAGTGCTTCTTGCGGTGAAGGTTGCTGGACGAAACCTGTCTATGGAGCTACCCAAGCATTTCCAAGATTTTATCACCCTGACTTTGAGCGTCATCATCGAAGCATTGCCATTTGTGATGCTGGGTATGTTTTTTTCCATGGCGGTTCGGGTGTGGTTGCCTCACGACTGGCTGCTTCAGCATTTGCCAAAACAACCATTCCTGCGCCGTGCCCTCATCTCGCTACTTGGGGTGTTTATGCCGGTTTGTGAATGCGGCAACGTGCCGTTAGCGCGCGGGCTGCTTGCTAAAGGTTTAACGCCAGCAGAATCTCTCACTTTTCTTTTGGCGGCACCAATACTAAATCCTGTGACTATCATTACAACTCAGCAGGCATTCTCTGATGATACTACTGTATTGATTGCCAGAATTCTGGGCGGTTTCTTGATCGCCAATCTCATCGGCTGGATATACAGCTCGACGCAGCAAGACGCCATGTTGCGCCCAGAATTTATCGCTAGCTGCAAAGAGAGAGATGACAATTCAAATAGGCTCATTGACGCGCTTCATTTTTTCAAACATGAAACGCGCACCATAATGCCAGCGCTGATCATTGGCGCCATGGTTGCTGGTCTCATCCAAGTTGTTGTGCCACGCGAAACCATCTTGTTGTTAGGAAACAGCCCGGCCTGGTCAGTGTTGGTTATGATATTGTTGGCGTTTGTGGTGTCAATTTGCTCTAGTGTTGATGCATTCTTTGCGCTGGCATTTCGTGGTACGTTTACGTCTGGATCACTAGTCAGCTTCCTGACATTTGGTCCGATGATTGACATCAAAATGCTGAGCTTGATGCGCACGACGTATCGCCGAACGGTACTAGTGCAAGTGTCATTATTGGTGGTGTTACTGACGGCGCTGCTGGGATTGGTGGTAAATTATGTATTCTAAAATATTACACTGGATCAATAAGCTGGACGAATGGAGTGGCATCCTGCTGATGCTAGTTGCCAGTATCGCTACGATATGGCTCTCATTCGAAGAAAAACTCAAGTGGTATATTCATCCGCGCTATGAATTATTTTCCTTGGCGTTAGCGACAACTGGTGTTTTACTCGCCCTCGCCACGATCATCACTCTGCCAAAGCACAATCACAAAACCTCACCTAAACGATATCGGCCATATGGCACTGCGGTGATAGTTATAATTTCAATAGGTATGTTGCTAGTTATTCAGCCAGCGGCGCTAACCAGCTTGACAGTGAGTCAGCGAGTGATGAATAGTGGGGCAAATGCGACTAGTGATGCTCGTGAATCAGCCATTCTCAAAGAACGAGGCAGCTACACCAACTTTACTATCAAAGATTGGTCGCTCTTATTATCCCAATCCAGCGACCCAAAACAATACCAAAACAAACCAGCCAAAGTCAGTGGATTTATCACGGCCAGCAAGGATGAGAATGTTTTCTTTGTTTCGCGTTTTGTGGTGACATGTTGTGCTTTGGATGCTCGCCCAATTGGCGTACCGGTGTACAGCCCAGGTTGGCGCAAAACCTTTGCTCCAGATCAGTGGGTAGAAACCAGTGGCGTGTTCATCGCCAATCCGAATACTAACACTACCGAGCGTACAGTCCTGTCGCCTGATTATGTCAGACCGATTGATAAGGAGAAAAACCAATATGTCTATTAGCGTCGTGAAAAGAATTCAGCGGTGGCAATGGGTGATGGCGGTTGCCGTCATTATCGTCGCTATCATGTTTGTCCTGGTCGACAGGCAAGGTCCACGGTTGCGGCGTGCCGAATACGTCCCGGCACCAAAATCTGGTAGTGTTGCCCAGTGGCGATTTTATTTTAATCAATCAGTTAAAGACCCCTCGCCAGACAATGTTCGTCTGTCGGCCGGGCGCTTATATGGCGTGACGACAACAAATGACGTTGTTACCGTGCAGGTGCTGAAAACGGGCCCAGAACCAACAGAACAGCACGTCACCATCATTGATCTACAGAGTAAATATGGTAATCGCAGCAGTAATATAACACATGTGGTTCGCAGACCAGACACCTTGTTCTATACTCCTGCTAAATAATCCTCGCTTACAGCTTTTTAAAGATTGGCGGTGTATCATCAGGATATCACTAACAGAAAGGATGATCATGAATAAGGCATACGCAAACGAAATTAGTTTAACCACCAACGAAGCGCTAGTATTGCAACAAGTCTACGAAGATGGCGGTGATGACGCAGCCATACTGATAGCGCAAATGGGTATGCCGCGTCGAACGGCGATGAATGTACTGGCGGACTTGCGGCATAAGGGACTGATGGCGATCGACCAAGTCTACGGCGACGCCTGGGTGCGACTAACCACGCGTGGCAAACGGCTGGTACAGCGAATTTGGCCGGAGGCGCAGGCAATGGCCGTTTAAGTTTGCCTAATCTAAAGATTTTATTGTAGTTTGGTAGGCATGCCCAGTAGAAACCCTTTTATAGGCCGTGCTATAATTTTACTATGACACCGCTGCTGGCTAGGATTTAAGAAAAACTATAAAAAAGATACAACATTGTAGGAATTATGAAAATCTGGCACTCAGGACGAGAATCAAAATTACTCGACGATATTATCGCCGAGCGGAAGACGGTTGAAGGTCGATTAAATCGCGGAAAGTTTGCCGAGTACCGAGTCGGCGATAAGATTCACCTGCGCCGCGATGTTCGCGATGCCGAAGGAATACTACACGATGGCGAACCAGATCAAGCACGTGTGGAGATTATCGCTATTCGCCACTACAATTCCTTTTTAGAAATGGGTCAGGCCGAGGGTTACCACCGTGTTATTCCGCACGCCACCAGTGCCGAAGCTGCCGCTGCCGAATACAACAAATATTATTCTGCTGCTGACCAAAAACATTATGGCGTGCTAGCAGTGGAAGTTCGCTCATTGCTTTAATCTTTCAGTATGGCTATAATAT
>CAUVPL010000084.1:0-3192 GCA_963553685.1 uncultured Candidatus Saccharibacteria bacterium | reverse complement strand
ACATTCCATATAGTCACCCTTAGCCTCGCCCACCGTGATGACACCGCCACCAGCAATGTACGCGTTGATGGCGTCAGTCAGCTCAAATTCACCGCGCTGCGGATTGGCGGGTAATGTCCGCGCCAACTCAAAAATTTCTTTGTTGAGAACGTAGAAGCTTGAATTACTGAGGTTACTTGGCGCTTCTTCCAGCTTCGGCTTTTCAATGATGCGGACAAAATTGCCCTGCTGGTCAGTTTCGATGATGCCAGTGTGCGGAATAAAGGCTTCCTCGACAGGATTGCCCAGCAAACCAGCCGACAGGCCACGCGCCTCCACCAATTCCGCCAGATCAGCCGCATTTGAGCCACCGTCGCTGCGCCAGAAAAATTGGTCGCCCATCACCACAAACGCCGACTCGCCTGGCTCAATGAATTCGCTAGCCAATCCCACTGGAATACTCGTGCCATAACCCCCAATACTTGGTTGAGTTAAAAAATGTATTCGCACATCGCGCAGTGGCGCTACCAGAGCTAATTTGTCCTGCTTACCAGCGCGCCGCAAATAATCATTCAACTGGATATTCGACCGATAGTAGCTCTGCACCTGAGTGCTTTGCTCGCCAACTACAAAGTAAATATCTTTCACGCCCGCCCGAACAATATCCTGCACAATGTAATCAACCACCGGACGCGTCCCCACTGGTAACATACACTTTTCGATTGATTTGGTAATTGGTAGCATCCGCGTACCCCAACCAGCAACTGGAATGATAGCTTTAGTGATCATGATTTCTCCTTACATTTTTAGTTCTTTGTGACTTCGTTTCAGGATTTCCAACATCGATTCATACCGCTGCTCATTGGCGCTTAGTTTTGCATAGAGATACACGACATTGTCAACCACTTCAATGTTCACTTTAATATCTTGGTCGTATAACCACGCCATAAAGGATGGGTTGAGCAGCTCAAAACTTGTCACTTGGTTTTCATCAGTCGCGTACACTTGATAGCGTCTGTTGAAATCACCCCACTCCAGGGATACTTTGTTATATCCACGCGGGGCTTTCAAGCGCGATAGGAGTTTACCGCGCCGCTCCACTAAGATTCCGCCATATGACTTTGGTAGATTGATTTGCCCAACCACGTATTGATTACCGGATTCGTCTTCCTTGGTGCGATAGGTATACAGCTGAACCAGCAGATCACCTGTCCAAAAACCAATGATATGGTTGTTGATATCTGCATTCTTAAACCCAGCCTTAAACAATTGACCCCTGGTTGGCAGTAACAAATTACCCCAATCTGGACTAAAGTACATCCTGTTTTCGGCGGCAAATTGTCTCAAAGACCGAACCAACATGCTCTCCTCTTCGGTCGCTTGATCGATACTGTCTAGTAGCCAAGTGTTTTCATGACGCACAAAGTTCCATTGTTCGCCAAATTCCTCTGTTGTCGCTGTCAGAACATCACCGCTTGTTGTATCAATCAATTGATCATTTGCCTGGGCCAGAATGCCAAAACTGACACGGTCTTGCTGGTCATTAGCATCATCATGGGCAGACGTGATGATAATTTCCTTGATGCGAATATTGCTCATGTGGTTCGCTCGGCCCATCTGTTGCAGGGCGTATAGCATCAAGCTGATGTGATTTGCATACCGCTTGGTCGTGTAGGTTCGGATTGATTGCACATCCATTTGCTGCCAGTCGTGCTGGAACTTGCCAAAAATTGACGCAGCATACTCTGTTAATCGCTCTGGGCTCCACGCCGCGTCCGAAGCCGCTGCCTGCTGTACGGACCGCTGTGCCGCTGCACTGCCTTTTCGGAATCGACCTAGCTTATCAGCCCACGCACCACCAAACGCGCCAATGACGGTAGATAGCATCGCTACAATGAAAGCGAATGTACCACCCCAAAGATACAATAAGCTAAACGCTGTTCCAGCCGCCATACCCACTGCCACACCAGCGGCCTTAGAGCCTGTTTTTGAACGGACAAAACCAGCCACACCAGCAGCTACGACTGCCGGCAACGCAAAAATTCCACCACCGCCAGAGCCACCACCAGAACTACTTCCACCGCCGCCTGCTCGCGCCAATAGCGGTATTATTTCAAGTACAAACATGTACCAATTATAGCACTAATGGTTGCCGCTGGCGTCCGCTATTCAGAAAACTCTACTGAGTTGCCGCTGTGGAGATCTTCTTCGACATCGGTCCAAAAACGTTGAATGTCAGTAATGTCCGACTGATCCAGACGAATGGCCTGGGGCTCTTGCTGCTCACGCGCAATTTCCTCCCCCAAACCATCAGCCAATGGATCAATCGGCTCAAACTGAATACGTGGATGAAAAATGTAACTTTCATATGTTTGTTTTATCAATTTACTTTGACTATGATAGCACATTATCATCAATACGTCAATCACAACCGCTCTACTTGAGCACAGTATTACTGGCGTTGAAGCGTAATTTGTAGCTCTGCACCTTCTATCGCAACTGTGGTCGAATACGCGTCGCTTTGCCCAAAAGTCGCCAATGTCTCAGCGGCAATTAGCTCAGCGTGCTCATCAATCGCTTGGCGAAGCTGCTCATCATCCGTCGTCAGCTGCAGCATAATCCGATCGTCCACCTGCAAGTCCGCTTTTTTGCGCGCACTCTGCACGTGACGGATGACTTCACGCATCAGGCCTTCGCGTTTGAGCTCAGGCGTCAATTGCTTGCTAATTTCGATCCAATTCTCTGGCTTGATCACGCCCTCGGTCACGTCATAGTCCGCCAGGTGTTCGTCTAGATTCTCAGTCCAGCGAATTTCCTTAACATTTAGCTCCTCAGCCATGATCTGCTCGTAGTACTCAGCCAGCTTTGCACCCGCATACGCCGCACATTGCAGCGGTTGGCGAACCTTGATCGATGCTTGATGCTCATCCTGCTTCATCCGCAAACTAAGGCCGTTGTTGATCAATTCGCGTGTCCGAGCCATATCAGCCAACACCTGCTCATTCACCTCACCCGCTGGCAACCAATCCTTCAAATGAATTGATTCATCATCACCCGTCAGATTATGATACAACTCCTCAGCCAAAAACGGCGTAAATGGCGCCAAAATGTAGCTCAGGCGCACCAGCACGTAATGTAGCGTGCGGTAAGCATCGTTCTTGTCGCCATCATCTTCCGACTTCCAGAAGCGGCGGCGACTGCGGCGAACGTACC
>CAUVPL010000083.1:0-3240 GCA_963553685.1 uncultured Candidatus Saccharibacteria bacterium | reverse complement strand
TATTTTTAACGTTTGGCGCAAAACTGTCGAAAGTTTTGGTTACGAAGAATACGGCGCTCCGTTACTGGAGCCTATGGATATCTATCTGGCAAAATCAGGTCAGGAACTAGCAAGTGAGCAAACATATGCCTTTGAAGACCGCGGTGGGCGCCAGGTTACCATTCGTCCAGAGATGACGCCGTCAATCTCCCGCATGGTGGCAGCCAGACGACACGAATTTGCGGTGCCAGCACGCCTGTATTCGATCGCAAATTTCATGCGCTATGAACGCCCGCAGCGTGGGCGAGAGCGTGAGTTTTGGCAATTGAACGCCGACTTGTTTGGCGTGGACGGGCCTATGGCTGATGCCGAAATCATTGAGATGAGTTACCGGTCGGTGCTGAACTTTGGCGCGCGTCCAGACATGTTTACGGTGCGAGTGAACAATCGCCAATTGGTCAATCAACTCCTTGGCCAATTCTTGGGTCTAGATGTCATCGGCGCCAATATGATGACTAAGTTGCTCGATAAGAAAAATAAGATTCCGCCAGAAACTTTCAAACAGCAAGCCATAGAAATTTTTGGTGCCGAGGGCTCGCGTGAAGGCTTACCGAAGTTGGCTCAGATGATTAGCATGAAGAGTGTTGATGATTTACCGCCTGAGCTGAGTGATAGTCCAAGCGTCCAGCAGATACGCACGGTTATGGATCTGTTGCGGCAAAAGGGCGTGACCAATGCGGTATTTGATGTGACATTGATGAGAGGCTTGGATTATTACACGGGCACGGTTTTTGAATTCTTTGACAATTCCCCAGAGAACAATCGTGCTATGTTTGGCGGTGGTCGGTACGACGGGCTTGTCGGATTGTTTGGCGTTGAGCCAATGGCGACGGTTGGTGTCGGTATGGGTGCCACGACCATGCAGGTATTTTTGGAGGTGCACGGGCTGTTGCCAGAATTGGCCACGCACACCGATGTCTATATCATCCCGATCAGCCCAGAGGTCATGAGTGGCGCCGATGCGCTTGCCAGGAAGTTACGCTCCGAAGGGGTGTTTGCTGAGCTCGACATCACGGGTCGCAAGATCGACAAACAACTGAAAGCTGCCCTGAAAAAGCAAGTGCCGTTTGCGGTGTTTGTGGGTCCAGAAGAGTTAGAATCAGAAACCTATACTGTGAAAAACTTAGTTGAATCAACTGAACAAAAAGTCAATTTCACCCGCATGATTAGCGTGGTGACTGACCACCGATACGATGGTGACGAGGATGCCTTATTTGAGGCTTAGCCCCATATCTGTTATAATCAACAGATATGAAGACGACTGTAAAGAAACTATCAGATACCAAAGTAGAATTGACCATTTCACTTGGCAGCGAAGAATTGTCAGCTGCTGAACAAGTAGCCCTCACCAAAATGGCGAGCGACGTGAAGGTGCCAGGCTTCCGCAAAGGTAAAGTCCCTGTCAGTGTTGCCGCAAAACATGTCAACCCAGCGGCCTTGCAGGAGCAGACTTTAGACAATGCTTTGAGTAAAGCCGTAGCCGAGGCCTTCATGGCAGAAAAGATCCAAGCCCTGGACCGTCCAGCTGTTGATGTAAAGAAATTTGTACCTGGACAGGAATTGGAATTCACTGCAGAAGTAGAGATCATCCCACCGGTAAAGTTGGGCAACTACAAAAAATTGAAAGCCAAGCGGCAAGCCGTCAAAGTTGAGGACAGCGAAGTAGAAGAAATCATCACTCGGATGCGTGAAAACTTTACTGAAAAAACGGAAGTTAAGCGCGCCGCCAAAGAAGGTGATGAAGCGGTCATCGACTTTACTGGCAAAAAAGATGATGTACCGTTTGATGGCGGCGCAGCAAAAGACTTTGCACTGAAACTTGGCTCTGGCCAATTTATCCCTGGCTTTGAAGAGGGCGTTGTTGGTCACAAAGCTGGTGAAACTTTTGATTTGAAATTGACGTTCCCGAAAGACTATCACGCCAAGGAGTTGGCTGGTGCCGACGTCGTCTTTACGGTGACCTTACACAAAGTCAATGAATTGTCGCTGCCTGAAGTGAACGATGAATTTGCTGCCAAATGTGGTCCGTTTACTTCAATAGACGAATTTAAGGCCGACATCAAGCGTGAAATCACCAACCAAAAAGAGCGTGAAGCTGACGAGAAGTTGAAAGATGATTTGGTGGGAGAATTGGCGGAAGCGTCTAAGGTGGCATTGCCTGAGCTGTTGATTGACGATCAAGTCCGGTCAATTGAGCAAGATTTGATGCAGAACTTGATGTACCGTGGATTGACACTGGACAGCTACCTACAGACACAAAAGTTCAAGGACAAGGATGATTGGCGAGCTAAAGAGGCCCGTCCTGCTGCCGAAAAGCGCGTCAAGGCTGGACTGGTATTGGCAGAATTGTCCAAAGAGCTGGGTGTAGAAGTTTCTCACGAAGAACTGTCCACGCAAATTGAGGCCATGAAGCAACAGTATGGCAAAGATCCAAAAATAGCTGAACGCTTCAGTGATCCAAATGTCCACCGCGACATCGCAAACCGCATGATCACCGACAAAACGGTCGAAAAACTGATAGAACTGAACAAATAGTCCCCCAGGGCAGCCTGGGCGACAGCCATACCGCTTTTGCTGGTATTGACAAAAATGCATTTATGGTGTAGAATAGTAGTCAGTTATGTGTGAACGTCACGAAGGTCATACTTCAGCTGCTTTCCAGTGTGGTTCGGAGTCAGAGCAGCAACCGTTACTAGAGCGAGTTAGGATGCCTCGCCGCGACTTTGTGGCTTTGATGGCCGGTTGTACTACTGGTTTAGCGCTGGGTACGGCGGGGAGCCTTGGGCATAACAATCTGGTAGAGAATCCAGCAGAGTCACGGTTAGTTGAGAACCCACCATATGATATTGATGTTCATACTGTAGTCCTAGCGCCTCCAGGATATGAACGGCACCGTGGTACTGAAGCCTGGAATACGAACGTCCATGAGCAAATGGGTCGCATCACGCTGACGACAGCTGGAGCATATAATTTCAATATAACATGCGCCGAAGATCATACTAAGCCTGATGTGAACGGATGCTTTTCAGAGAGTTTACTGGAGAACATCGCTAAAAAGAGTCATCGGAAGTTAGGGGGGAGATCTATATCTCTGATCGCGATTGACGGAGCGGAGACGCAAGAGAAAGGATATGGAGGGCTAGCTCACTATGATGGTCTGTGGGCGACCCTATGTATTGGAGGCAATGTTCCTGCACACGA
>CAUVPL010000082.1:0-3273 GCA_963553685.1 uncultured Candidatus Saccharibacteria bacterium | reverse complement strand
GGGCGAATTGGAACGATCTTGAATAAAAAATACGGCCAGACGGCCGCTTTCATTACGCAAAACTCCTAAATACTCGCATATACCTAGGATTATTGCATAATATTTGCACATGAGCAAACGCAAACAAGCCGCTACGCGAGCGACGTTGAAATGTCAGCAGTGATTGCTACGTTATCAGGTTGTAGCTGCGCTTCATCTGCGCTAGTTTCTCTAATCCAGCGATATTTAGTGGCAATGCTGCCTGCTCTTGCATTTTCTGCTTGTGGCGCTCCTCAGCTGCCTTAGCTTTCGCCTGTGCGATCAGTTTGCGTAGCCAATCCACCGTTTTCGCCAGATTCGCACTCGACCAAATAAACGCGAAGTACTTGCGTGGATTACGTTTTCGTTTCGCCAATTTAATCGAATAATCGAACTCTCTCGCATAATTGATCTGCCGATTTCGGAACATCGGCAAATACCTGTCATCGGTGATTAGCTTTGTTGCCTTGCCCAATCTCTGCTGCATTTTCTGAACTCGTCGCTCGTCTATGGTTATGTTCCCCATTTTACCCTCAAAATGCCATTTTGCTCTTGACAAACAAAAATAGCCTCTAAAATTGATAACAATTTTTTGAGGCCAGATACAGACAGCCCACCCTGATTTACATCTGGGCGGGCTGAAAATCCTGTACGTTCACCGTCGATTGTAGCAAACTGATTTTGCTTTGTCAACAGGAAGGGCACCCTGAAAACAGAGTGCCCCACAATGACAGCTGCAAATCACAACAACTGCCCAGCTATGATACTATTTTCTTAAAGACTGTTCAAGCCTGTAGTTTATCTCACCAGTTACACTGCGGCCGTTCTCTGCCGCCAACACAACCAGCTGCTCATATACCTCTTGCTTGATTCGTACACTGTAAATTGGCGTTGGTGCATCGACCTGCGTTTTAGTAATAGTGCCATCCTGCTTGGTGATACGATTTATCTTTGGCATTCCTGCCCCCTTTCTATTTAGAGCACCATAGCGCCAAGCGAGGCGTTAGTTTTATATTAGTTGTAAGTCATTTTCTATCTGATATGCGATCGCCTCCTGGTCTAACACCTCTTTTAATTCGTTGAGCGTGTTCATCACCTTTTGGCGTTCGTCTGATAGGTAGAGTACTGCTGTCTCCTCTGCCTCACCTCGCCAGTATCCAATGACTGGATAATCGAGAGTGAAAGCTTCGTGATTAGCGTTTACGATTGATATTATCTTGTCGACCTCAAGTGTTTTAGTCTTGTTGTCGCTGCCGATAAAAGCTTTGATTGTGATTTGTTCTATCATTGTGTGCTCCTGATTGTTAATGTGCCTCGCTTGACTGTCTTAATTATAGCAAACATGCATACATAATGCAAGCATTTTGCATACATTTTACATACTATTTTGTAGATATCTCCTAGTACCTGTGGAAAACTCACTAAATATTACACGGTATAGTCCTACCACGACACTTGTCGCCAGCAGCCCGCGGCGACCGCAGCACGTCAGAAGTCGACACCGGCATGAAATGGATTGACGGCCGCACAATTTACCAGAAGACATTTGCGATGGGCGGCCTGAAGGTCGCTGGCAAAACAACCGTGCCGCATGGTATCACAAATCTTGGCATGGTCATCAATATTCGCGGCATTGCAAAGGAAGAAAGTATCGGTGCGACAATTAACCTGCCACACGCTGCTGATCAACAGGCTTATGCAGTGACAGTTTACGCCGATAACAGCAATATCAACATCCAAACATACGCAGATCAATCCGGTTATAAGACCTCATTTGTGACAATTCAGTACGTTAAGAAGTCTTAGACAACGCCAATTGCCACCCACGAAATGCCGTGCCAAGCACCGCCAAATACACCAGTCGTTGAGGCATTAAGTGTCGTGCCAGTATTTGTAACAATGCCAGATTCAATATTCAAACCACTACCGATCACTTGATTAAATTCGCTGATACTGGTAGCTTTGCTGCCTGTCTTGTAGCCAATCAAGGTAGGCGACATTGAGAAGACTTGTTTGAACTGCTTTGGAAATACGACAGGCACTGGTTGTCTTTTTGTGTTGTTTCCCCAGAATTGTACCCAGCCAGCCTGAACCAATATATTACCCGAAATACTCTGGCTGACACCGTCAGCACTGAACGCTAACAGAGATGGCGAGTTGAGATGCCGTGGTAGGACTATATCATTGCCAAGTGCGTCAGAGCCAATCACGCCGTTTTTGAACATTTCAGCCCTGTTAATCCGCCCGTCAGCCAGTGTGGCTGGATTGCGCCTGTCAGTGATGACAGAGTCGAGAATCGTCGTCGTGCCAGCATTTACGCGTATTTCGGCGATTACTTCATATGGATTAGACGCACCGATTTTCGCCTTGATCTGCGATGGTGTTGGCGCACTTGGGTTGGTTGCTGGCGTGCCCGGGACGACAACAGCTTTTGTGCGATTCTCGTTGTTGGCTACAGCCTGCGACGCGGCCACGTTTGTGTCGATGTAGATCACCACCGCGTCAATTCGCGGATTGGCGCTGTTTGCCGTGGTAACGCTCGCCTGAACAGGCTGCGTACTTAAATTACTTACCGGGAATGTCGCCGACATAGCGTCACGCACCAGTAAGTCATCAGGTATACCATTCTCCCCGCCGATCAGCACATTCATGCCGACAGGGCTTGCTTGACGCACTCTAAAGCCGCTAATCCACGAGCCGACAAAGGCATTGCCGAGTGCGTGGAATAGTGCGCTATCAGTGGTGCGGCCACCGTTGCTATTAGGAAAACCTAGTGCCATGGTTATTTTTCATCAGCGCTTTCAGCCTCAGCCTCGGTGGTGTCGACCGTCTCAGCCTCAGCTTCATCATTGGTATTTTCAACTTCTGGCTCGACAGTCTCGTCGGCAGACTCTACTGCTGGTGTCTCTGGCTCTGTTGGTTCGCTTTCAGCCTCAGCCTCGGTGGTGTCGACCGTGCCTTTGGCTGCCGAAATACTCACGTACGGCCCGCTGTGCGCGTCGCCTTTGATGAAAATATAATAGCCGTCAACCGTTCGGCGAATTTCGCCGCCCTTATAATTCTGTACTTTTTCAGTGTTTTCCATATGAATCCTCCTGATTATAAATGTACAGATTAGGCGATATTGACGTTATTTGCCGTGGAAAATATAGCGGTATTCTTTATACAGGCGAATAACGATTCGTTTGAGTATCATAAACATATTTCTATTATAGTATAGTCCTACCACGACACTTAAAATGGTCAGACTTCATT
>CAUVPL010000081.1:0-3331 GCA_963553685.1 uncultured Candidatus Saccharibacteria bacterium | reverse complement strand
ATGAAGAAATTAGCATTATTGGCAGTGGTCAGCATCGGTGCTGTCAGTATTGTTGGTTTGGCAAGTTCAGTAGCACATGCAGCAACCACTGCAAACTCTACGCTGAACCAAAAAATTGACGCTGGTACGTTGAGTACAGACATCCGTGACACTGGTAATGTAGTTGTTAATAACCCAACATTTGCAATGAGTGCAGTGACGTTGTCAACTACAGCTCAGACCTCCACCGGTACATTTGGTGAAAATGACAAGAGAATTTCTGTCGATAACCCTGGTGGAGCAAACAACGGCTGGACATTGACCCTGAACGCAACCACGCCTGGCACTGGTAAGTGGGCTGATGGAGCAAAAAGCTACAAGTACAACGGTAGCGCCGCTGAAGGTCGTCTCACTGTTGACCCATCAACCGGTACCATTACGCCCGTCGTCGGTACTGCTACAGGCGTATCTAAGGGATCGGCTGCTTCATTTGCTGGTACGAACCCAGTTACTCTAATGAGCGCAGCAGCAAGCTCTGATGACGTATGGAACGGCTATATTACAGGCATTAAATTGACCCAAGATATTCCGGCAAGTCAACAAGCTGGTGTTTACACTTTGCCAATGACGCAAACTGTTACGGCTATCTAAGTAGTAACACTATTTCTAGCAACAGACGTCCTGAGTGTATGGACGTCTGTTGCTATATGGGCAGTATAGCCATAATAAGTGCTGCTTGATATAATATAAGCATATAGGTTATGAGGAGGTATATGAAGGTTTCATTTTGGCATAAGTTTTTGGTGGTAGTTGTGACTGTGGGTGTAATGTTGTCTGCGTCTTCATCGGCAGTCCTCGCTGCAGGAATTGGGAGCCGTCCAGCTCATCCTGATCCGAATAATCCACGGACGCAGTCAATTTTTATTTATAATCTTTCTGGCGGCTCTTCAAAGTCCGACCAACTATACCTTCAGAATGGCTTAGACGAGAAGGTGACAGTAGAGGTATATGCAGTTGATGGAACGGTAACGGCAACTGGTGATATGACTTGTAAGCAAAAAGCTGAAGCCAAGGACACTGCTGGTAAATGGATTGATATTCCAAAGCAGGACGTGACACTGGCAGCTAAAGAGAGCAAGCTGGTTGACTTTAAGGTTACCGTTCCAAACAAGGTAGACGTCGGTGAGCATAATGCATGTATTGTAGTGCAGCGGAAGGACGCACCGCCAGCAGCTACCGGCGGCGTTCAAATACAAACTCGTCAAGCGATTCGCGTCGCAATTGTTGTGCCTGGTGACATTCACCGCGATGTGACTATTGATAAGTTTGATATTCAATACACGAATGGTCATCAATTGTACACAATTGCTCTCAAAAACTCTGGTAATGTATCGGCGGATGTTGATGTTAAATTGGTTGTTAAGGATGCTTCGGGTAAAGTGGTTCACGAGGATGGTGGTGTCAATGCGACGGTTGCTAATGAGACACGCCAATTTCGCTACGAAAGTAATATCGATTCATTTTGGGGCGGTAAATATAAGGCTGAATTAACGATTTCCTACAAGAAAAAAGCAGGAGAGTGGGGCATTAGCCAAAATCAAACTGAGTTGATCACAAAACATGCTGAGCCAAAAGAGATGTTCTTCTGGCCAAACATGCTTGCTGTAGCTATCATTGCCGGAGTGGCAGCGTTGCTCATACTACTGCTAGGTGTCATCATTATACTGAAAAAACATCGTCACAAAAAATCTGTCCATTTTGCTAAAAAGTAGACGTATGCCATAATAAAAACATGAAGAAAAACTTTCTTGTCAGAGCGTTCTTCGGTGTTACCATCGTAGCGCTCGGCGGGGTTCTGTTACTGAGGAATCTCGAGATCATCAAGTTTGATAGTTGGAACGTGTTCTGGGGAACGGTTTGGGCAGCTGGTCTGGTTCTGGCGGGGCTCGTGACAATAGTGAGCTCCCGGAAGCTACTGACGCGGGCGTGGGGTCTGTTGTTGATGGCCACGGGTGTATCAATTGGCCTGAATGCCTATGGCGTCATTGATGTTAGTATTTGGAAACTGTTCTGGCCGGTGGTGTTGATTGCCGTTGGTCTGATGATGGTGTTTAGTGTTGGATCTGGAGGTCGCAAGCGAGCTGAAAAATTAGCCGCTGATGGCCGTGAAAATGAGAAAATCGCAATTTTTTATGGTGAAGAGTCGCGAGTGAGGGGTGATTATACCGGTGGTTCGGTGACAGCGGTATTTGGCGGCGTAGATTTGGATTTGCGCCAGGCGAAGATCAAGGATGGCGCAGTCATCGACGTCTTTACCTTTTGTGGCGGCGCCAGCATTAGTTTGCCTGACGACGTGATCGTCAAAAATGAGGTTCGTGGCGTTTTGGGAGGCAGTGATGATAAAACTGTACCAAAGCCTTCTGCTAAAAAGACAATCTATCTGAAGGGCGAATGCGTCCTGGGCGGCCTGGAAATCAAATAATCTCTTGGGATTTTGGTAAAAACGCGCTACAATGAGAGTAGGGCGTTTTTGCGTGTGCCTGATGGAGTGCATCTCTGATGGCGCTAACGTAAAATGAGCGGCTATCAACCGCGAAGCCTGCGGGAAGAAATCGGCTTTTATCAGCTGAGATTAGACCTCGCCGTGAGCTTGCGTAAATAGTATAAGAAAGAGCTAAAAGAATCACTTCTTTTGGAATCGAGATGGTACCGTCCGTTTGAAACACCTCCAGCGGATTCTCGAGTTCAAGAGAGGTGATTTTATTTTGGAAAGGAAGCGCATGCTAATGCCAGATAACAAGCAAGAATTGTTGAGAAGTATTCATAGTGAATGCGCCAAATTACGACTGTTGTTTGTTAATATTGATGTTGCATGGACGGGTGAGCTATCAGTATCGCTGTCTTGGAGTTTGCGGGAAATTACAGAAAGAGCAAATCTATTGCTGATGAGGAAGTTAATTAAGGAGTAACATGGCAATTGTTTTTAGGAAAAATAATCAAAATGCAGAAATTTTGAATGAATCGAAGTTCGCGCAGGAAGATTCAATGCAAGAGTATCTAATAAGCAATCCCGAAATTGTACCAATCTATGAGATTGAGGAAGATGCTAGACTGCTTGTGGCGGCGCGCGAATTTTTAACTGCCAGCGGTCCGATTGATGCGCTTGGTTTTGATGAACATGGTAATATTTACGTAATTGAGACCAAACTTTTCAAGAATCCTGACAAGCGTACGGTTTTGGCGCAAGTAATGGACTATGGTGCAGCACTCTGGAAACATCATGCGGATTTGAGTGGCTTTTTTGACCATTTAGATGAGTACTCTTATAAATATTTTGATCAAGATTTCAAAG
>CAUVPL010000080.1:0-3345 GCA_963553685.1 uncultured Candidatus Saccharibacteria bacterium | reverse complement strand
CCTTATACTTATAATAACTTTTAAGCTTATCTCGCAACCTGTCCGCTACTACTGCTTGGCTCTATCTGGAAGCGACTGTCCTGATCAGTCCACTAAAGAGTGGGTGTGGCCGAAATGGACGAGATTTAAACTCTGGGTGAGCTTGTGTAGCAACGAAATAGTCACAGTGTGGCGATTCAACAAATTCAACCAATCTGCCGTCTGGCGAGGTGCCCGAAACAACCAAACCACCTTGTTTAATCGCCTGAACAAAATCCTGATTCACCTCATATCGGTGCCGGTGTCGCTCCGTCACCTCTGTCATACCATACGTCTTCGCCGTTAGCGAGCCTTCTTTCAGCACTGCTGGATAATCACCAAGGCGCATCGTGCCACCAGTCGACTCTTTACCTGCCTGCCCATCCATTAGATAAATCACGTTCGTGCCCTGACCTGCACCAAATTCTTCACTATTAGCACCATCCACGCCACCTCGACGTGCCGCGGCAATTACCGCCGTTTGCATACCCAAACAAATACCCAAATATGGTTTATTATGCTCCAGACAATACGTCGCCGCTGCAATTTTTCCTTCAACACCGCGTGAACCAAATCCGCCCGGCACCAACACAGCATCAACCTCAGCAAAATCGTCATCACTGGCAGTCTCTGAATTTATCCACCGTATATTGACTTCACAATTCTCCGCCCAGGCTGCCGATTTGAGCGCTTCAGTCACCGACAAATACGTATCGGTATTGTCAATATATTTTGCCACCAGACCAACGGTTACTTCACGAGCATAATCAGTCGTGTCACGCGTGGCGAGATTTTCCCAGCGAGTCAAATTAGGCTCCGTTGTTACTCCAGTAAATTCACTCAACATTGGTCCCAAGTCGCGCGCAACTGTCAGCGGCACCTCATACACGGTATTGACATTTGGCATCATGATGATACCCTCGGGGCGTACGCCAGATGAGATAGCAATTTTTTCGCCAACACTACGCGGCGGTTTATCGTGACCCTCAGTCCGCACCGCCACGACGTCTGGCATGATCCCAAAACCACGGAGCTCCGCCATGGCATTTTGTGCAGGCTTTGTTTTGTACTCCTGACTCGCTTCCAAAAACGGCACATACACCACATGAACAAAGAGACAATTATTCCTGCCTACTTCTTGTGAAAAATCACGAATTGCTTCGATAAAGCTCAGACCTTCGTAGTCCCCGACCGTACCGCCGATTTCTACAATGTGAACATCGCCCTCAGCTGCTTCGTGAATAGATTTTTTAATAGCATTGGTCAAATGTGGCACTAACTGCACTGTTTGCCCACCAAATTTACCAGCTCGTTCATCAGCGATGAGATCACGCAATAGTCGACCTGACAGAGTAGTATTTTTCCGCGTCAGTTCCAAATCCAAAAACCGCTCATAATGTCCCAAATCCAAATCGGTCTCGGCACCATCTTTGGTTACAAAGCATTCACCGTGTTCTTTGGGATTTAATAATCCAGCGTCAACATTCAGGTACGGGTCACACTTCTGCACCGACACCGACAAACCTTTGGCCTGCAGCACCGCGCCAATACTCGCCGCCGTGATTCCCTTACCAACACCAGACAGCACTCCACCAGTTACAAAAATATACTTCTTCGTCATCACTTCTCCAACTTATCAAAAGAGGCGTCGAATCGACACCTCTGTTGTTTTATTCACAACCGTCACACACTGTCAAACTTGCGGGATCGAGCGGCGCCGCAATACCACCAGATTTTTTTGCCTGGTCATCAGCTGCTTGCTGTACTGCTTTCATCGCCGCGTCAATAGCGCTTAATTTTTCTTCCAATGTCATGTCGTCAGAAATAATTTGACTTGCGTTCATGTTCCTGTCTTTCTATATATTTAGTATCTGCTTATGCTTATAATACGCTATATGTAGCGTTTATGCAACATAATGCAGCCAATTTCCTGTTGTAGTTTTTTCATCAAGATTACCGATTGGCATGATGTAAATTTGCCTATGTTCCACGCGCGGCATAAAGTCGCCCAGTTTGTTGGCATACACCTCCAAAGCTGCCGCCTCTTCTTCCTCTGGCAACTCTCGTACCGTTGCCGTCAAAAATACAGCACTCTTTTGATCGTTCCAAACCACAAATTCGACAACACCGCTGCGGTAGGCATTAACGGCGTGACGAGATTGTCGGTCAGAAATCCAAATAATGTTGTCATTTTTATAACGCACAAAGTGAAGTGGCGTAATCAACGGTGTTCTATCACGATTGACGGTCGCCAGGGCGCCAACTTCTACTGTGTCTAAAATATCTGTTGTAATTTTGTCCATAGTGGTTATTTCGTGGTGTTTACTTCATAGCTGGTGTTAGTACTTTCAAAGAAATTGACGAGTTCCAAGGTGTCGTTTGCCGTCGCCATCCACTTGGCTGGGTTGGCCACATTGTACTCTGGCTCAAAACCAAGCTCGACCAAGCGGCGGTCAGTCATGTGCATGACGTATTGATTGACATAATCAGCGTTCAAGCCGAGGATTCCCTTTGGCAACATATCCTTATTGTACTCTTTCTCTAGCTCAACCGCCTGCAGGATGAGGTTACGAATTTCCTCAGCAAATTCCTGGGTTTGTAGTTCTGGATTTTCGTCCAGGATGGTGAGTAGCAAATTGATACCGAAAGTTAAGTGCAAGTTCTCGTCCTTGGTGATCCAGTCTAGCAACGTGCCGACATTACGCAGCAGGTTGCGCTGGCGGAAGCTCATCCCAACCATAAAGCCCGAGTAGAACCAGATGCCTTCCAGCACAATGTTATACGCCACCAGCGAGCGGACAAAATCTTTCTTCCCCTCCAATGTATAGATATCCAAGTTTGGATCGAGCATCACATCCAGGTGCTTGTTCTGGAAGTTCGCCTTGTCAGCCAGCGATTTTTTACCAAAGCCCGCTGCGTAAATCTCTTCGCGATCAAACGGAAAGGTCTCGATGATATACTCAAAGGTCATAAAGTGATTGGCTTCTTCCCACATCTGTTTTGATAGATACAGTTGCGCTTCAGCAGCATTAACATATGGGTAAATGCCAAATGCCAGCGACTTGTTGATCAATAGCTCGTTCGGATTGAGGTAGCTGATGACGGTTTTGAGCGCATGCTTTTCTTCGTCACTGAGTTTTTCAAAATCCATCAAATCCTGTGCTAGCTGAACTTCATTAGGAAACCAAGTGTTGGCCACCGCTTGGTTGTATAAATCGTACGCCCATGGGTAACGAATTGGGTGTAAGCTCAGACCGTCGCGCAGCCCCGAGCCTAAAATTCCACCTTTTGGATGTGTATAGTCTGACATAATAACCCCCTTTTATT
>CAUVPL010000079.1:0-3364 GCA_963553685.1 uncultured Candidatus Saccharibacteria bacterium | reverse complement strand
ATTTATATATAAAAATATTTTGAAAATCGCCCGCACTATGATATGGTAGTGGTATGACATATCGACACAACATCGTTGTTCGTCGTCGCCGCTCTGACTCAGAGGGCTAATTAGTCGTATATTTATTATAAAACTGAAGAGCCCTCGTCCGAGCGGCTCTTTTTGTTATCATAGAAAGGAAGGATATGAACCACGACGCACCTCATTACACCAATGTTGCCAGTCACGAAGCCGTGAACGGTGAATTCGATACGTGCCTCTTGCTCTACTCGGGAGGCCTCGACACATCCGTCATGCTCACGTGGTTACAAGAAAAATATAACTGCAACGTCATCACCCTGACAGTCAATATTGGCCAAACGGTTGATGATCTCGACGCCATCGCTGAAAAAGCCAAAAAACTCGGTGCCATTGAAACCATCACGGTTGACGCCCGCGACCGCTTCGCCGATAAGCTGTTGTCGCTAGCCATCAAAGCCAACGCTGATTATCAAGGTGGCTACGCCCTCTGCACGCCGCTCGGGCGCATCATCATTTCGCAATTAGCCGTCGAATATGCCGAAAAATACAACTGCTCAGTCATTGCACACGGCGCTACTGGTAAAGGCAACGACCAAGTTCGCTTCGAAACCTATATCACCACGCTCAATCCGAAGCTTAAAATATTGGCACCAGTGCGTGAGTGGAGTATGGGCCGAGAGGAAGAGTTGGCGTACGCCAAGAAGCACAATATCCCTGTGCCACACACTCAGGAGTCACCTTATTCGACCGATGAAAACATGTGGGGCATCACCAGTGAAGGCGGCGAGATAGAATCACCATCGCTCAAGCCAAACTACCACGCCATCCTCAATTGGTGCTCGACCATCAAATACACACCAGACGAAGCCGAGGATATCACCATTGAATTCATCAAAGGCGTGCCCGTCGCCGTCGACAACCGTCACTTTTCACTCCAGGCACTCATCCAGCACTGCAACCAACTCGGCCGCAAACACGGCGTGGGTGTATCGACCCTCATCGAAGATCGATTGGTTGGTCTGAAAGTCCGCGGTGTCTATGAAAACCCTGGCGCTGCCATTTTAATTGCCGCTCATCAAAAGCTCGAGCAATTGGTATCGACCCGTGTTGAAAATGAGCTCAAAGCCGAAATGGATAAAAAATGGGCCTACCTCACCTACGCAGCCCAGTGGTACGAGCCAGCCGTCCATCATATCAACGCCTATATCGACGACCAGAACCAAAAAGTTACTGGCACGGTGACAGTCCGCCTGTATAAAGGCACCATCACCGTCGTCAGCGTGGACTCACCGCATTCGTTGTTTGACATCAATCTCGCAACGTTTGATTCCAACACCGCATTCAATCAGAATTCGTCCGCCGGGTTCATTGAATTATATTCATTAAGTCAGCGAACAGCTGAAGGAGCATACTCATATGGCAAGTAAACTATGGCAATCAACCGCAACTGGCTCACTTCACCCATTGGTCGAGTCATACACCGTTGGTGACGATCAAGTACTAGACCAGTATCTGCTGGGACATGACATCACTGCGACCAAAGCCCACGCTCATATGCTAGAAAAAATTGGCGTGCTGACCAGCGACGAATACCAACAATTAGCGGCCGCCTTGGACGAGCTACTGAACGAATGGAAAACTGGTGCCTTCACTCTCACTAGCGAGCACGAAGATGGACACACCGCCATTGAGCTATATCTGACAGAAAAACTCGGACCAATTGGCAAAAAGGTTCACACTGGCCGAAGCCGCAATGACCAAGCCTTGGTGATGATGCGCTTGTTCATCAAAGCAAAACTTGAAGCAGTAGCCGAAAAATTGGAAGCAGTCGCCCAGGCCTATGCTGGCAAAATCGCTGCCATCGGCCAGACCGAAATGCCTGGCTACACCCACACCCAAAAAGCCATGCCGACCACGGTCAGTATGTGGCTTGGTTCATATCACGATGCGTTTCATGACCTCCGGCAATTAGTCACGCACAGCATCGCCGCCATCGACCAAAACCCGCTGGGCAGTGCTGCCGGTTTTGGTGTTACCCTGCCGCTTGACCGCCAGATGACGACCAGTGAACTGGGCTTCGCTAAAGTGCAGGAAAACCCCATGTACTGCGGCTTGTCGCGCGGCGTTTTTGAGCTAATCGCAGTACAAGCACTCAACCCTATCATGGTCTTTGCTGGCAAATTTGCCGAAGACATGCTGCTATTTACTTCGCAGGAGTTTAATTATTTCAAACTGCCTGTCACCATGACCACCGGCTCGTCCATCATGCCGCACAAGCGCAACTACGACGTTTTCGAGATCATGCGTGCCACCGCCCACGCTTATCCAAACTACGCTTTGCAACTCCAAGCTATTTCGACAGGTGCTGGTAGCGGCTATCACCGCGACTTGCAGTTGACCAAAAAAATCACCATGGACGCCTTTACGTCGGCACTCGATACGCTGGAAGTTCTGGCACTCTGTGTCAGCGAGCTGGAAGCCAACACTGAGCGATTGGCCGAGGCGATGACCGATGAGCTCTACACTGTCGCTAAGATTAACGAATTGGTGGAAAAAGGCGTGCCGTTCCGCGACGCCTACCAGCAGGTCAAACAGTCATTCCTAGGCGAATAATTACAGATTTTTACTGACTATCTGCCAAAGATTTGACAAACACAAGCTTTTTGTGCTATAATCAAAAGATACGTGAATTAAAACATAAAAAGGCAGAAAAATGACAGACAAAAAAGATCTGGTGTGCATACCACGCGAAATTGAACTCCAAGCTGCAATGTTCCGTTTGGGCAATATTAACGAGGAAATTCAAAAAGGTTATGATATCCTCAAAAAATATCATAAGACAGTAACCTTTTTCGGTTCGGCACGTACCTGCCCAGACAGCCCATATTACCAAGCTGCTAAAGAAGCGTCTGAGCGTTTGGCAAGCTTAGGCTATGCGGTTGTCTCTGGTGGTGGCCATGGTATCATGGGTGCCGCCAACGAAGGAGCCAACAAAGCGGTGCAAAAAGGTGCTCGCGCTGCTGGCGGTGAATCAATCGCCTTTAACATCAAATTACCCCACGAGCAAGATCTCAATGAATACGCCACTGAGGCATTTGAATTTCAGCACTTCGCTCCCCGAAAAATCGTCATGACCATGTACGCTGATGCTTACATTTATTTCCCTGGTGGTTTTGGCACCTTGGACGAATTGGCGGAGATATTGACTTTGATCCAGACACAAAAGACCAATCGCGTACCAGTTATCTTGTTTGACACGGCGTTCTGGAGCGATTTGGATGCGTTCTTCCGCGACCACATGTTAGCTGAATCAGCAATTGTCAAAGAAGACCTTGATATTTAC
>CAUVPL010000078.1:0-3378 GCA_963553685.1 uncultured Candidatus Saccharibacteria bacterium | reverse complement strand
ATACCAGTTAGAAGCGTCATCCAGGAACGGCAAAATAGGGCTGAGTGCATCAGGAATATTGTAGGTATCCATGTGACGCTCAACTTCTGCCACCAGCTGATGCAGCCGACTGACGATCCAGATATCCAGCGGATTCGTCAACTCGCTGAGCGGATCTCTCAACTCACCATCAAACTCCCAGCCATCAACTTCCGCGTACATGGTAAAGAAATCATACATATTCCAAATCATACTGAGCTTGCGCGCCACGTCGCCCACATCCTTGTCGTGCAAAGCAAAGTCCTCGCCATTGAGCAACGGACTGCTCAGCAGCAAGAAGCGTAATGAATCAGCGCTAAACTTATCCATCAGCTCGTTCGGGTCGGTAAAGTTACCGAGCGATTTACTCATCTTGCGGCCGTCATTGCCCGCTACCACACCAGTGGTGATGACGTTACTGTAAGCGTTTTTGTGCTGCGCACCGGCCTCGCCAAAGGCGCCAATTTCTGCCAAAGCGGCGTTAACGGCGTGAACATAGTAAAACCACGCCCTCACCTGGCCAATGTACTCAACGATGAAGTCCGCCGGGTAATTCTGCTCGAACTTGGCCTGGTTTTCAAACGGATAATGCAGCTGGGCAAACGGCATACTACCGCTCTCAAACCAGCAGTCCAGCACCTTATCGATGCGAGTAAATGTCTCGCCGTCAATTTCAAAGGTGATGTCATCCACCCACGGGCGGTGGTAATCATCCAACTCCACACCGCTCAGCTCCTTCAGTTCCGCGTACGAGCCAACCACCTTGACGGTGCCCCGATCACCCTTCCACACCGGCATGGCCGTCGCCCAGAAGCGGTCGCGACTGAGGTTCCAATCTGGCGCTTGCTCGATATTCTTGGCAAAGCGACCGTGCTTGAGGTGAGCCGGGAACCAATTAATATGCTCGTTCTCATCCAGCATCAGCGGCTTCTGCCCCTGGATGTCAAAGAACCACGACGGAATCGCCCGGTACATAATGCGCTGCTTGCTGCGCGGATTGAACGGATATTCGTGGCGAATGTACTCAATCTTCCACACCGCGCCCTTTTCTTTCAGATCTTTGGCGATGAACTTATTATTGTCCCACACCTCCAGGCCCTTGTAATTGCCATCTGTGTAGTAGCCGTTGTCATCGATGACATGGAAGGCGCTAATGCCGTGGCGCTTGGCGAGCTCAAAGTCATCCTCACCATAGGCCGGTGCAATGTGGACGATGCCCGTACCCGACTCGTGCGACACGAAATCCGCCGCGTAGATGGTGTGAATCTTGTCATTCTCTGGCCAGGTCGAGCCGGTATCCAGCGGCTGGTAGGTTTTACCAACCAATTCGCTACCGGGGAATTTCCGCAGCACTTCGTAATCCAGTGGCTGGTACTTTTCATCCTGCAGCGTGCGCCCCAGGGCCTCCTCGGCGATGATCAGCTTTTCGCCACCTACCAGCACCTCGCAGTAGGTCATATCTGGGTTAACCGCCAGCATCAGATTGGCTGGCAGCGTCCATGGCGTGGTGGTCCAGGCGAGGAGGAAAGGATCATCGCCACCCTCATTTGCCAACAATTTTTCAAGAATAAATGGTTCTTGCTCTGCCACAAAGTGTCTTTGATTTGCGACTGTTTTGTACAACGTTGCACCAATGTTCTCAGCAATATATCGCATAGACGGCTTGCGCGATTCTGAATCATTATTATCTTGCAAGATCGTTTTATACACTGCCTGGCTACGTATTTTGCCGAAACCAAAGTCATAACTAAAGTGATCGATGAACCGCTTTCTCTCACCAGTTTCTGTGTCGATATCATCGTTTCCTTGATAAAATTGCCCTAGGACTGCTGGTGCTACCATCATGAGGTGATGAATCTTGTGTGGCAATTTCTCCAGCACGCGCATCGCAACCAACCCACCTAGGCTATGGCCAACCAGGACAGTATTCTCATCAAATGCAACATTGTCAAGCACATATTGCACCTGCTCAATCTCTGTTGGGTTGTCCGTATTGGGGAGCTGCGGCGCTTGTACTCTCGCTCCTCGTTGCTCCAACTCAGCCTTGAGCCACGGGATGAAGTTTGTATCGTTCCTCCCCGTATGGCCGTGAAGAATGACGAAGTTGTACTGCGAAATATCGTCGCGCTGCGCCATAAACGCTTCAATCGCCCGCTGAGTCACGCCTGTTACAGGGCGGCTCAGCAGGTCTTCTGGTGTGCCGACAGCAAATCCTGCACCCTCATGCAGTTTGAGTTTTTCAGCGTCAACGCCAGTAACAATATAGATAGAGCATGCGACATTCGTTTCATTTTCGCACTTGACGGTCTGTAGTAGTAGATTGCTCGAATTTACTTCAAGCTCAAGCTCCTCCTGAAGTTCACGACGCAGCGTCTCAAGTGGCGACTCGCCCTCATGGCTCGTCCCACCAAAGAGGCTCACCATGCCTGGGTTTGTGATTCCTGGCTTATCATCTCGCTGCTGCGCAATGAGTTTGCCATTCGTATCCACCAACAAAGCACCAACATAATTCCTCTCACATTCGTCGAAGCCTGCTGGCTTTTGTGTATCACCCAGCTTAAACTTCACATACACACTCGGGTCAGTCACTGTCTGGTAGGCGTCGTTGTCCATGGTCACTTCGGCCTTGCTGACAGGGGTGGCGAACTTGGTGTCGTACATCAGCACCTTTTCGCCTTCATAGATTTTGCCAGCCTCGTATAGCTGCTTGAAGGCCCACCAGACGCTCTCCATAAAGTCCTTGTCCATGGTGCGGTAGGCGCCTTTGAAATCCACCCAGCGGCCGATACGGTCGATCACACCCTGCCACGTCTCGCTATTCGCTACCATGCTTTCGCGCGCCTTGGTGATGTATTTTTCCAAGCTGATAATCGGCAAAGAATTACCGTCTTTATCCAGCGGCGCTGGCTGGTCGCTACTCGTCACAATCTGCCGCCGATCCACAATATTCATCTGCTTTTCGACAAAATTCTCTGCTGGCAGCCCATGACAGTCCCAACCCCAGCGGCGCTCGACGCGCTTGCCTTTCATCGTCCAGTAGCGCGGCACCGCGTCCTTCACGATACTGCTGAGCAGCGTCCCGTGATGTGGCACACCAGTGATAAACGGCGGCCCATCATAAAAAACGTAGGCATTATCCGCCGGCCGCTGTGCTACGGACTTTTCAAACATCTGGTCATCCTTCCAGCGCTGTACCCAGTCCTTTTCATATTCTGCCGCTCGGCGGCGTGTTCCGTGTTTGAATTTCATTATAATTCCTCCTTTTCCTTAAACTTCGCTGTAAACTTATCTAATGTATCAATTATCTTTTGGTAGTTTGCAAAAACTTTCCCCCTGTCAATTACTGGATACTGGCTAATA
>CAUVPL010000077.1:0-3397 GCA_963553685.1 uncultured Candidatus Saccharibacteria bacterium | reverse complement strand
TTTCCGACTGAGCAATTGGCGTTGCCTTATTGACGGCGGTGGTTAATATTGCATCAAGGGAGCTGTTAATGTCAGTGACTGTGCTATTTTTTAGGCGCTTTTTCTGTAATTCAGTGACTGTTTGTAGGCGGGCAACTCTCATGATGGCATTGGAAATGGTTGGGCCAGAACCTGATTGGCTGGCCGCCCAAATGAAGCCAAGACTGAGCACACCAACCAGCGCAATGATAATAATGATGATTTTAGTCTTCTTATCAAATCCGGCTGGCTCTGGTGGAGCAGCGATTTGATTGAGATAATCAATGCCAGATGGTGTTGGTGGTTGAGAATATGGATCATTTGGATACATAGTACTATTTAAGCATAAACATGAACAGAGGTAAAGGGTGATATAATAAAGATATGCAAGATGCCAAAGAAGAAGTGCGGGCGCGACTGAATATTGAGGACGTGATTGGTGAGTATGTTCAGCTGAAACGGGCGGGTCGTAACATGAAGGGGCTCAGCCCGTTTACTGATGAGCGGACGCCGAGTTTTATGGTCAGTCCGGAAAAACAGATTTGGCATGATTTTTCTTCGGGCAAGGGTGGTGATGTGTTTTCATTTGTGATGCTGGTGGAAGGAATGGATTTTCGTCAGTCGTTGGAGCATTTGGCGCGCAAGGCGGGCGTGGATCTGAGCTTATTTTCCCGCGGTGATGGACGAACGGCCAAACGGCGAGCCCGGGCAGCTGAAGCATTAGAACTTGCTGCAAAATTCTTTCAACAATCACTGCTGCGGACACCCAGAGCTTTGGAGTATGTGGTAAAAAAACGTGGTCTGACTCGACAAACGATTCAGGATTTTATGATTGGGTTTGCGCCAGACGATGGTTCGTCATTGGTGACAGCATTAACCAAACGGGGTTTTTCAAAGCAAGAATTGGCGGACGCTGGCCTGACTAATAGGTTTGGTGGCGATTTGTATCGTGGTCGAATGGTGGTGGCACTTATGGATGCGACTGGCAGAGTGGTTGGTTTTACGGGTCGGATCATTCAAGATGAGACAAATGCCCCTAAATATTTGAACACGCCGCAAACACTTTTGTTTGATAAATCACGACACATCTTTGGTTTGTCCCAGGCCAAAGAATCGATTCGAAAATCAGATGAAGTGGTAATCGTTGAGGGTAATTTGGATGTGGTGAGTAGCCATCAAGCGGGAGTGCGGCAGGTTGTGGCTACGGCTGGAACGGCCATCACTGAACAGCACCTCAAAGCCTTGAGTAGGCTGGCTAGTAGAATTAAATTAGCGTTTGATAGTGATAAAGCGGGCTTAAGTGCCACAGAACGGGCCATTAAACTATCGCAAACCATTGGTGTGGAGTTGGAAGTTGTTAGTTTACCAGAGGGTAGTAAGGATCCGGATGAATTGATCAAAACTCAGGGCATAGAGCAGTGGAAATCAGTCATCGCCAAGGCTATGCCTGCCGTGGCATGGGTGATACAACAATACTCGCAGCGAGAAAATCTCACGACCGCTGAGGGGAAGCGACGGTTTTCAACGGCGTCACTTGGTTTGATTCGTAGTTTACATGATCCAGTGGAACAAGAGCATTATTTGCAGATGGTGGCTGAGAAAACAGGGGCCAGTATAGAGGCTCTTACAGCAAAGATGTCTGGTATCACAACAAACAAAACGGTTCTTCGCCAATCAAAAGTTAAGAAAACAGCACCACAAAAACCATCAGACGAGACGCTGGATATGTTGTTGGGGCTTGCGGCTCAAGAACCAGGAGTGAGGCGCTGGTTGGCGTCAGTTCCAGAAGAAGTTACGGACAATACAAACACCCAAGAACTGTTGAAATATCTCACCCAGAACCCGAATGCAGCACTGGATCCGATACCTGAAAACTTGAAAAATATTGAGGAGTATGTAAAGATAGTACAGTTGAAATTCGACACTCGTTATGCCGACTGGAAACAAGACGATTTACCAGGTGAGATGGCACGATTGGTCAAACATGTAATATCCAAACACCGTGAAAACAAAATACAACAATTAATGAGTAATTTGCGTGACGCTGAAACTGCAAATGATGAGTCGTTGGCTCAAGATCTGCGACATCAGCTGAACGCACTAATTAAGGAGAAAGCGTGACCGACGACCCAATAAAAAACAGGCCATTAGCAACTGATGAGACGGAGTTTGATGAACCAAACATTGATGACGTTGATGATGACGAGGAAACTGAAGATCTTGATGCTTTGAATGCTGGGCAATACTTGGACGATATATCTGATGACTCAGTTAGATTGTATTTGCGTGAGATTGGTAAAATTCCACTACTCAGTGCTGAAGAAGAGATGGAATTGGCACAGCGTGTAATTCAGGGCGATAAAAGGGCTAAAGATAAGATGGCTGAGGCGAACATGCGTTTAGTAGTGTCAATCGCTAAGCGATATTCAGGACGTGGTCTTGATTTTCTGGATTTGATCCAGGAAGGTAACACTGGCTTACTGCGTGCCGTCGAAAAATTTGATCCAGACAAAGGCTTTAAGTTCTCAACCTATGCCACCTGGTGGATTCGCCAGGCGATTACCCGAGCGATTGCTGACCAGGCGCGAACCATTCGTATCCCGGTGCACATGGTGGAAACCATCAATAAATTGTTGCGCACTCAGAGACGGATGACACAAGAATTGAATCGTGAGCCAACCATTGAAGAACTGTCTAAAGAGCTGGATATGGAGCCAGAAAAGATTGAATATGTGATGAAAATCAAGCAAGATATCTCAAGCTTGGACGCGGGTGTCGGTCGTGATGGTGATGAGGAAGATTCGGTGTTGGGTGACTTCATCGAAGATGAGGATACGGTATCACCAGAGGAGTCAGCGACCAATCAGTTACTCAAAGAGCAGGTTAATGATGTGTTGTCGAGCTTGAGCGATCGTGAGCAGAAAATTGTCCGTATGCGCTTTGGGTTGGACAATGGTAAAAGCCACACCTTGGAAGAAGTTGGTCAAGAATTTGCCGTGACGCGCGAACGAATTCGTCAGATTGAAGCGAAGGCTTTGGCTAAGTTGCGGAAGCACAAAGACGCTAAAAAATTGTATGAATATTTGAGCTAAATGGGCAAGTGATAATAAAAAAGCCAGGCGGATGTATACCTGGCTTTTTCGATGCGTTGTGTTTAGCACTGCTCAGGCGCCTTGCAAAAATGTTCGTGGTGAGTGACGGCTTCCAACTGAGCGTACAGCTCATCTAGGCCGCGGTCATTTGTTACGAAATAGTCAGCAATGGCGATTGGTCCACCTTTTTCCAGGTTTTCAATTTCTGACCAATCGCGTTGGTCAACTTCGCGCGGCTGCATCGGTCGCTCTGGGCGTTTGGCCATGCGTTGATAGCGCAGGTGTTT
>CAUVPL010000076.1:0-3429 GCA_963553685.1 uncultured Candidatus Saccharibacteria bacterium | reverse complement strand
GATATATATAAGGTTAAGCCTGATGCTATCGAGATAGAAGAACGGACCGATCAACCACGCTTAACGCTATATTCATGTTCCCTGGGTGGATCATTTGACAAACGCGAAGTCATCATCGCTGTTCCTAAATAGCCCACAAAAAATCCGCCCCAACACAGTAGGGCGGACTTGAAACTACTTGGTTCGCTTATTTGCGTAGTCCCAATGTAGCCAGCACTTGCTTATAACTCTCAAAGTCAGTTCGCTCCAAGTATTTTAGCAGGCGTTTACGCTTACCTACCATCTGGACAAGGCCGCGACGAGCCATGAAGTCGTGTTTGTTCACCTTCAAGTGCTCTGTAACTTCTTTGATACGAGCTGTCAAAATCGAAATCTGTACCTGTGGGCTACCGACGTCGTTCTTGCCAACCTGAGTCAAAGCAATCGCTTTTTGCTTGTTCTCTTTACTGATCATAGCCGTTTGATTATATCAGGAGTAAACGATATTTTCAAGCAGTACCACTAGAATAACTGTGCGTAGCTATATACCGTGGAGCCACTGGTGGGCACCTGGCTATCATTATGATGACAAGCTGAACGAATACGATTAAATGTCGCTATGTCTTCAGTTGTTGGATTATTGAGAGCAGCGTATATTACAAACCCTTTGCCGCCATCTTGACATTGAAATATCCGAAAAATCGCTTCATCATTAGCTGCTTTCTTACTAGAGACACCTTCTCGATAGTCAGATTTCAGGTACTCTGGAACAAGACTCTGAACACCAGTTGGCGCACTAAACATAGGAAAACTTTTTAACTGCTTTCCTCTGGATTCCGCTAAAACAGCAGCGTCACCTACAGTTTTAACCACAGACCGAATTTTAGCATCCAACCCATTTTCACGTACCGACCGATACGAAACAATCGCTATTGATGCCAAAACGGCAATCACCGCTATAACAATTAATACTTCAATCAGTGTAAAACCCTTATGCTTCATATCCATATAATACCACTCTAATTCTCTATGCCAAAATCCGACAGTTTTGCTGCTTGTTCGATGGTAAAATTGGCAATTTTCGTGCGCCGCAACGATTGACAGTAAGCGCCGGTTCCCAAATATTTCCCAATATCCTCTGCCAAAGTGCGAATATATGTACCACTGGAGACATGGGCATTGATGCATAGGTTTGGATAGTCATATGATTCAATCTGGATGTCATAGACTGTAATCTGCCGTACTGGCATAGCAACTGCCTGACCTTTTCGCGCCAATTGATAGGCACGCTGGCCATTGATTTTGATGGCACTAAAGACTGGTGGGATTTGCTCAATCACCCCAATGAATTGCTGTGTTGCCTGTCTCACCTCTTCAATCGTCGGCTGATGGTCAGACACTGGCGTAAGCTCTCCTTCAGGATCTCCCGTCGTGCTAGTCACCCCCAAAATGATTTCTGCCTGATACCACTTGTCTAATTTAGTAAATGATCCCGCTTCTTTGCATTTTTTACCAGTCACCAAAATCATCAGACCAGTAGCAAACGGATCTAACGTGCCGGTGTGTCCAACTTTTGCTTTCTTACCCAACTGCTGACTGAGCACCCTCCTGATTCTGGCGACCACACCAAAACTGCTCATACCAGCTGGCTTATCAATGAGCACAATATCATCATTTGGTATCATGCTAATTTTGTCCTGGAATCTGGAACTGTGTTGGATTGAATTCAGAGTTAGTAGTATTTACTACTGACGGGGTTGCCGCTGGTACCGATGGGATGGTGGGGCTGACCGCTGGAGCTGGCGGGAAGGCCGCTGGTAACTCTGGCAACGTACTAAAGTCAGGCATTGGTGGTAACCCTGCTATATTTTTGGCGGAAGATTCAATTTCTGCCAAGGTTGGCGCGCCAGGAGTGCTAGTTGGTGCTAACGGATCCGGGACATTAGGCACTGCCGCTAATGCCTCGCTAACCGCTTCGTGGCCTGGTTGACCTAATGGTTGGTTAGCTCCCAACACCTTTGAGGTATCTTCGCTAAGCGCAGCCATGACATCACCGTTGTGCCCAGCGATGGTTGAGGCCTCCCCTAAAGGAGAGATTGATCTACTACTTTGCATATTATTGTTCGTTTCAGCAAACGGGTCGACTGATTTTGGCTCATCATCATGACGAGCAACGGTGGCGTTTATCGGTGAATCACTAAACCCCCCTTGACTAGTACCAGGTTGACCATGATTCAAAATCGTGCGGTTACGACCACTTTCAGCTTCTCGCTTCTTGTCTTCTGCAGCCTGCTCGGTTGAGGCATTAAACGTACCACCCACTGACGGCTCTGGCAGCTCGTCTTTTGGAGACTGTGGACCGCTCAGCGGCTTGATGGCTGGTAAGCTATATTCTGGCTCTGGCAACTTTGCTGGTTCTTCTGATTCTACAGGCTCTTCTGGTGTGGATTTGGCTAATTGTTTCTCCAAGTACGATTCAGCGGCGCGCGCAGCCTCGTCTTGAGCCTCAGCCTGCGTTCGACGAGCTACCTCGTCTAGATCACCTCTCTTTTGATGTGATATTTCCAAAGTACCATCATCTGGTTTTGGTAGCTCCTTGCCTGCTTGTTTTGGCTGTTTACGTGATGAACGGCTAATTGATAACTTGGTGTTGTCTACTTCTGCTTCTTCGGCATCTGATGGCTCACTCGAATCGCCACCATCTTCTGGTTCATCATGTTCATCAATAGGAGCTTCCAATTCCTCAGCTTCCACCAACTTTGCTGCAATTAACTGCTGATTAGCTCCTGCAGCCATCAAATCCGCCGCCGCTGTCATGACGCGAGGTGATGTCAGGTTGTTGCTGAACCTATTAGTCACAGAAACGATACCCGTCATAAACGCATTTGCCATCTGTTCATCCAATGTCGCCTTGACTGTCTTCAGTTCATCAACCAACTCCAAAAGCATCTCACTAACACCACTGGCGTTGCGCTCGTGCCAATCAATCGCACCCAGGCTACTCTTAATGTCGCGAGCTGTCACTGTCACAACATCAGCACTGTGTAGAATTTTGCCATGAGCCGTCAACGCTTCGTCAAGATGATTACTATCCTCAACGTTCAAAGCCAGAACCAACTCGATGTTGTAATCACCCTGTGAGAATTCCAAGTCTGCTTCAGTAATTGTCGTTCGGTACGGCGTGATGAAAATTTTCACGACAGCATCATCGACAATTTTGTAGCGCAAGTGGTCCGCCTTTTCCTTATCAAGCGCTATGATAAAGTCTCTGAGACTGTCCGCCGTGTCCTCAAATGTCTTATCAGGCTCCAGAAAATTTATTGCCGGTGGAATTTTACCAGAAAATACCGCTGTAGCATGCTTTCCAAGCTCATTCAAAAATAATGTGAGGCCCAATGCCGCTGATAACTCATCAACACTTGGATCACGACTAACCGTAACTAATATATT
>CAUVPL010000075.1:0-3469 GCA_963553685.1 uncultured Candidatus Saccharibacteria bacterium | reverse complement strand
CATAATATCCTTATTTGTCAATCAAGGTAGTCTCCAGTTAATTATCCCACGACCATGCTGCGCCAGAAAATCATTGGCACGCGAAAACGGCTTACTACCAAAGAATCCCCGATTTGCAGAAAACGGCGATGGATGAGCACTGCTAATCTTCAGGTGGCGACTGTCTGTGATCACCTGCCCAACCTTTTGCGCATGCGCCCCCCACAGCATAAACACCAGCGGCTGGTCATAATCATTCAACATGACCAGTAATCGCTGGGAGAACTCCATCCAGCCATAGTTCGCATGGCTACCAGCCTGACCTCGCCTAACGCTCCAGCTAGTGTTCATTAACAGTACACCCTGCTTACCCCATGGCTCCAAAAAACCACTAGTCGGCATATCCACCCCAAGATCATCAACCAATTCCTTAAAAATATTCTGCAAACTTGGCGGTAATTTAACTCCCGGCTTAACCGAAAAACTCATGCCATGCGCCTGACCCGGTCCATGATACGGATCTTGCCCAATGATCACTACCTTTACCTTATCCAGCGGACAAGCCGCAAAACAAGAAAACATATCTTGCCTCGCTGGGTACACCTCATATTTTTCCCGCTCAGCGTCCACCCGATTCATCAAAACTCGAAAATACGGCTGCTGAGCCTCAGCTTCAACAAACTCACGCCACGTTGAAAATGTCATGTATCTATTTAATCACGTTTGAGCCATGCAACCTAGCGTACTGTAAGCGTTGACGAAAGGTCGTCTGATAGTCGTCTCGGTGATATGGTCGCGCAACTTGCACGCCTGGTGGCATCGTATCTTCTGTTCCAAGTAGAGAGCCGATATCAACCGCCAACGAGTAGTCTGACGAATGCGACCCTGCAATATACGTACTTAAAAGCTCAGATGAACTATTTGCCCAATAATACGCACGAGTCGGCACATGCTGTCCCCCGCTCATACGGAAGCCCACTTTCAACCTTTCTTCGTTAGCAATCGCCAACTGAACTTCAATTCGATCCTTCCATTCTGGATGTCTTTGCAAGAAACACTGCTGCTGTTCCATGATTTCCGTACCGGTACAGGTCCAGTCGTCCAGCATGATAATATCAATGTTCTCCTTGGGTAGGTTCGCCAATTCCCGCTCGTCTACGAGAAGCCTATCGGTGTACCGAGTCAACTCCTCATCAGAAAACTCATTCATAATCAATTCCATGAAATACTCATCACTTTTAATCTTTCCCTCTGGGGCCGCATAATCAGCACGTTCTATGTTACTAATTTCACCCAGCATAACAAACAACGTTGTGTCAGGGTGCGCGTCTAGTCGATGTTTCCAATACGTCGCGATTCCGTGTGCCGCTTCTGTTAATTCCGGCTCGCCAACATAGTTGAGATGATTCCGGATTTTAGATAACCGTGAGGTACGCGCCAAATCATCACTTCGCGCACACAACCCAGAAAACAATGCCGAAATTGTCTGTTGCTCCGTTTGCACTGAAAGATCCTCTCGAGTCAAGGCGTCAACTTCGCGTGAAAGCAATGCACGTCTACCAATCACACTGCACACATTGTTTTCCCTGTCATGCTCGCTATCGCTCATCAGCTCCGCTAACGTCGGTGCTCGCTTCACACAGTGGTCTATTTCCATCCGATGCGAGATCTCTTCTCCAGACACCTCTTCAAACGGCTCACGTGGATGAACGGCAACGGAACCCTTCTCATACAGATTGTACATCACCTGATTTTGGTCATATTTAGGTTCGCTGTTCGGACTGGCTTGCCCGGCTCTGCGCAGTCGCGCGGGGATTATGTTTTGAAGCTTAACCATATTGACAATATTATACACACAAATGCCTAAATTGTCAATATACGGCGCCTATCTTCTGTGCTATAATACAACTCGTATGACACAAATTGCGTTACACCTAGACGACTTAGTTGCCGAGAGACAAATCTTGGCAGATTTTTTAGCACAACCAACTGCATATAGCGACCCAGAGTTTACCGCCAAGAATAAACGTTTTTCAGAGCTGGAAACCTTGATAGCAAAAGCCAAGGAGCGTCAGCGACTGACAAAAAATTTAGAAGAAGCACGACAATTGGCTACTGGCGGCGATGAGATTGCGGAACTAGCAAAAGCCGAAATCACTGAAACTGAAGCACGCCTGACGGAGCTAGAAGAAGAACTATTCATCTTGTTAACCCCAAAGGATCCAAACGACGAGAAAAACATCATCATAGAAATCCGTGCTGGTGCTGGCGGCGACGAAGCATCACTATTTGCAGCGGAACTGTACCGCATGTATCTACGCTGGTGCGAAGCCAATGGCTACAAAACTGAGCTCATCAGCGAATCCGCCAACGACTCCGGCGGCTACAAAGAAGTTATCTTCATGGTCAAAGGTGACGCGCCATACGCCAAATTGAAATTTGAAGGCGGCGTCCACCGCGTCCAACGCGTGCCAGTCACCGAAAGCCAAGGCCGCGTCCACACCTCCACCGTCACCGTAGCGGTGTTACCAGAGGCCGAAGAGGCTGACGTCGAGCTAGATGCAAATGACCTCCGCGTTGACGTGTTCCGTTCGGGCGGACATGGTGGCCAGAGCGTCAACACCACCGACTCGGCGGTGCGCATCACTCACCTACCAACTGGCATCGTCGTGACCAACCAAGACGAAAAGTCACAGATCAAGAACCGCGAAAAAGCCATGAGTGTGCTGCGTTCACGCCTACTACAGATGAAAATCGATGAGGAAAATGCTAAGTTAAGCGCCGAACGACGCTCACTCGTTGGCACCGGCGACCGCTCCGAAAAAATCCGTACCTATAACTTCCCACAAGACCGCATCACCGACCACCGCATTCACTACAGCCGCAGCAATATCCCCGCTGCGATGAACGGGGATATTGACGATTTAATTGAGCAATTGCAGCGGTATGAGCGGGAGTTGAAGGCGAAGAATGCCAGAAATTAAGCCTCAAGTGACTCAGAGCTAGATTGATCTTTTAGTTCGCGATACCTTTTCCAAAAGTCGCTTAGACCAGATTCTCTACTTTTATTAGCTAAGACAATTACCGCGCCACTAGCTTTAATAATACCTTTAGTACGTTCATCTAACTGCTCAGGAAATTGATAACCTGTACGATCACACTCTGCAAACATTAATGAGCGCGCCTCTCCAGGGTCTCTTGTTGACTGAAATTGCGTATGAGTATCAATTGCAGCTTGCATGCTAAGAGGGAGGGGAGGTCTTTAGGATGCTCTAACCTGGCTATTGCCATATTGTTACGAACCGCAGCCTTCATAGATTCAATAGTATCAAGCCTTGGCGTAGACGTATAGCTTCCATAATTAGCTCTATTTGTATCAAACCTTATTTTACTCACATTAAATCTCGCTTCCTTGCCCACTATAATTTTATCAATGTTTCATATAATACTCTCTCTTTCTGGATTTGTCAAACAGTTTTACAATTTTTAT
>CAUVPL010000074.1:0-3478 GCA_963553685.1 uncultured Candidatus Saccharibacteria bacterium | reverse complement strand
CAAACTTCATTTCGTGCGTGACGATACCCATAGTCATACCTTTGGCAGAAACCTCACTAATCACATCCAGACCCTCGCCAAGCATATCTGGGTCAAGTGCAGAAGTTGGCTCATCAAACAACATAATATCCGGCTCCATGGCTAGGGCTCTGGCGATGGCGACGCGCTGCTTTTGCCCGCCCGAGAGCTGCGAAGGAAAAGCCCCAGCCTTGTCCGCCAATCCCACGTCTGCCAGCAATTTCTTCGCCAAGCGAGTCGCCGCCCGGTCAGACAATTTGCGTAATTTTCGCGGCGCTAGTTTGATATTATCCAGCACGCTCAAATTCGGGAACAGATTGAACGATTGAAACACCATGCCAACTTTTTGGCGCAGGGCGTTCAGGTCGACTTTTGGCGCTGTCGTTTCCATGCCGTCGATGACAATTCGCCCGCCCGTCGGCGTCTCCAACAGATTCAAGCAGCGCAAAAAGGTTGATTTGCCTGAACCACTTGAACCAACGACGACGACCACTTCGCCTTCGTGAACTTCAACATCAATATCCCTGAGCACACGATTACTGCCAAACTGTTTCTTAAGGTTAGCCACCGTGATGATCGCTGGGCGCTCGGTGCTCGGCTGCGCCACTTCCTTCACCTTATTCACTGCCATCTTTTAGCCTCCTCTCCACTCGGGTCATCACACGGGTAAATATCGCGGTCAATGCCAAGTACATCACCGCTGCAGCAAACAATGACTGAAACGCCGTGGCAGTTTGAAACCGAATATTGTCAGCGCCGCGCATGATATCATTTAGCCCAATCCAACCGACGACCGAGGTCTCTTTCAACAGAGCGATGAATTCGCTAATCAGCGCTGGCAACGAATTTTTGAGCGCTTGTGGCAAAATCACCAAACGCATGGCCTGCCAACGACTAAAACCCAGCGAACGAGCCGCTTCCATTTGCCCCTTGTCAACGCTTTCGATGCCGCCGCGGATGATCTCGCCAATGTACGCACCGCTATTGACACCAAAAGCGATGGCCGCCACAAAAATCTTTGGCATGAATTGATATGAACCAAAGACCACATAGTACATGATTAATAGCTGCACCAGCAGCGGCGTACCTCGAATGATGTCGACATACACTTTGCCAAGCCACGCTAGCGGATTCCAGCGACTCAACCCCTTGGCCCACGAGTAACGACAAAGTGATTTAAACGGTCGTACGTCCGAGGTTCGCAACAGGGCGATAATGATACCAATGGCCGTACCGAGAAGCAATGACAAGACGGTCAATACCAACGTCACCTCTAGACCGTGCCACAAATACAACCACCGACCGTCGCCGAAAATCACTTCCAGGAAATTCACGATTCAAGCTCCTTTTTCTTCATCGATTCAAGCGCTGCGGCGCCAAAATGCTTGCGGATGAGATTGTCATATCGACCGTCTTTTTTCATCTCCGCCAACACTCGGTTAATTTTTTCGAGCAAGTCATGGTTATTGTTTTTGATGGCGATTGCATAGTGCTCACTCGACAACTCACCTGGCAAAATTTCCAGGTCTGGAAAGCCAGCCGTGTATTGAGCCGCGGGCGCATCATCCAAAATAACCGCCTCGACGCCGCCAGCATTGAGCTCCGTCAACACACTTGGCGCGGTTGGGAATTGTGACACGTTGGCACCAGTAATTTTCCCGGCCAGTGTATCGCCTGTCGTACCCAGCTGTACGCCAATTTTCTTGCCCGTCAGTTGATGTCTGTTGCGAATCGGGCTACCTTTTTTGACAATGATCCGCTGCGAGGCTGAATAATATGGCTCAGAAAACAGCGCGTTTTTAGCACGCTCTGGCGTCACCGACATGCCAGCCACCGCCATGTCAATTTGCCCTGATTCCAATGCTGGCAGCAATCCATCAAACGACATGTCTTCAATCCTCAATTCTTTATTCATGCTGCGGGCAATTTCTTTAGCCAAATCAACATCAAAACCAACAATTTCATTGCCCTGCTTGTACTCAAACGGCTTAAAGCCAGCATTGGTACCCATCACCAATACGTCATCACTCTTACCAAACCCACCTTCGCGCTGCAAAATATCAAACGCCATAAAACCAATCAACGCCACAAACAGCCCCAGACCGATCCACCAACTCACTCCAAAGCCTTGACGTCGCGTTTTCGTTCCGTTCATGCTTATCAGTATACGCGCTTTGTGCCAAAATGATAAGACCCAGAACATCAATACTCACTGAGTATAGTGGTATAATTAGATAGTATGAGCAAAAAAATCCTCAGCCGTGTCTGTAGTTTTCGCACTTTTGTCCGCATCAGCATCGTCCTGATGCTGGCTCTCAGCGCAGTATTCATCGTCGCCAGCCAGTACAAAACCGTGCAATTTCGCGACGCCAAAATTGATGAAATTTTGTTCTATTTTAACAACGGTCTGGCGGGCGGACAATCCAGTAGTTTAGTTTCAGCAGTTTGGAGTAATGTACCATACGCCGTTGGATTATTTATCATCTTGCTAATCCCTATGCTCCTCAAACTACGCTGGAAAACAATGCCATTTCGACTGCGGCATCAAACCTATTACGCAAGTGGCATTTTTGTTGTCAGCCTGACACTCCTGGCGCAAAGCTTTAGCATCCCAGCCTATGTCAGCGCTCTTACTCAATCATCCAAAATCTACGACCAGCACTATGTCGATCCGCGCGGCGTGAAACTGACGTTTCCAAGCACTAAACGTAATTTGATTTACATCTACGTTGAGTCGCTGGAAAACACACCGGCTTCCAAAGCCAACGGCGGCATGAGCGATAAATCAGTTATGCCAGAGTTGGAGAAATTGGCACTGACCAACACCTCATTTTCACACCAAGCCTCAGGCCTTGGCGGCGCCATGCCCGCACACGGTACCACCTGGACAGTCGCCGGCATGACCGCTCAGTCTGCTGGCGTGCCACTCAAAGACGGCGGGGTGTTCGGCGGTCGCGACCGCAATGGCATGGGTGATTTTAATAAATTCCTGCCCGGTGCTTACACGCTTGGGCAAGTGCTCGAAAAAGCCGACTATAATCAATCGTTCCTCATGGGTTCAGACAAAACCTTTGGTGGACGCGATAAGCTACTGGAGCAACACGGAAATTATAACATCATCGACTTTACCTACGCTCAAAAGCACGGTTTAATTCCCCAGGACTATAAAGTATGGTGGGGCTATGAAGACAAAAAGCTTTTCCAATTTGCCCGCGATGAAGCGACTCGCCTCAGTAAATCCGACAAGCCATTTAACCTACAAATGCTGACCGTTGATACCCACTTCACTGACGGCTGGCTGGACAACGACACCTGCAAACAACAATTTGAAGCGAAATACGACAATGTTCATGCCTGCGCCTCAAAACAAATCGCCGCCTTCGTCGAATGGGCCAAACAGCAGCCGTTTTATGCCAACACCACCATCATCATCAGTGGTGATCACCTCGGCATGCAAACA
>CAUVPL010000073.1:0-3509 GCA_963553685.1 uncultured Candidatus Saccharibacteria bacterium | reverse complement strand
CGCTCAATATCACCAAATCCCTTGACGACTGTCGAACCTGGCTTTTTCATATCTTTGTAGTGGTTGAAATGATGTTCAATTTGCTTGAGCAGCTGTGGCGGCAAATCTTCCAACGAATTGATAGCATCGCCAGTATTGCGATCATCAGCTGGCACCACGATCACCTTATCGTCAACTTCATCATCATCAACAAACTCCAGCACACCGATAACCTTTGCTTCCATGAAAATGCCTGTTGTCAGCGGCTGGTCGGTGATGATCAAGGCGTCCAATTCATCGCCGTCCTCGTCCAATGTCTGCGGGATGAAACCGTAGTTAGTTGGCTTGGCGAAAATTGCTGGCTCAACGCGGTCCAGCTGCATCACTGCCAGCTCACGGTTCCATTCAATCTTGTGGTTTGAGCCCTGCGGGATCTCAACGACAACATTGACGATGCCATTTTCTACGTCACCCGGTGTCAAAATTTGGTTAAAGTCTGCCATGATTTACTCCTCTCTGGCTTTTTCTTGTAAATATTCACGAATTTGCAATGCTGCGACCGCGCCCTCGCCGACCGCCGAAGCGATTTGCATGGTCGCGCCCGAACGCACGTCGCCCGAGGCAAAGACACCAGGGACATTGGTACGCAAGTGTTCATCAGTGACGATGTGTCCGCCGAGATCTAGTTCAATATCTGAGTCAGCCAAGAACTGCGTGTTCGGAATGAGACCGATGAAGACAAATAGACCGTCTGCAGTGAACTCTTTTTGTTCGCCATTTTGGGTTGATGTAACACCGTAAAACTTATCATCTTTGACGATAATTTCATCAGTCGTTGCACCGATATGGACGGTAATTTTGCCCTCATCGACATACTTTTGTAATTCTTTTTGCAAGACATCGCTGGCGCGTAATTCGCTGCGCACCAACAGATCAATGTGGCTGGCGTAGCGAGTCAAAAATATCGCTTCTTGCACCGCTGAGTTACCGCCGCCAACGACGATCAAGCGCTTATCACGGTAAAATGCACCGTCGCAAGTCGCGCAGTAATGTACACCGCGGCCATACAATTCATCTTCGCCCGACACACCCAGTTTGCGATGATTTGAGCCAGTCGCTAGGAGCACTGCTTTAGTTCGCACTGGCTGACCGTCAATCGTCAACTCCAACTCTCCGTCGACTTGCTTCAGCTCCGTCACGTCACCGTACTCAATATCCGCGCCGAACCGCTCAGCTTGCTGCTGCAGCTCGGACGCCAATTTCATGCCGGTCACACCCTCAGCAAACCCTGGGTAATTATCAATCTGATCAGTAATGGCCGCCATACCGCCGACCACGCCGCGTTCATATAGTGTTGTCGGCACGTCCTCGCGCGACAGATAGATAGCTGCGGTTAGCGCGCTTGGACCAGCGCCAACGATGATAACTTCTTTAGACATTGAGCCCCCTTGACTTATAATATCGTTTGATGATTTCTGGCATTTCTGGCTGTGGAATATCTGCTGGCTTTTCGATAGCCATGATGACAAACTTCAGTGGTGCATTGGCAGGGATTTTATCACCCTGACCTTGACTGCCGTACGCTTTGTCAGCTGGAATCGTCAGTTCACGCACACCGCCAATCTTCATCCCAATCAGGCCCTCTTTCCAACCCTGGATGACTGCCGTATTCGCCGGACCGTTTATAGCAAATGGTGCTTTCAATTTACCGTCAGCGATTGACTGGTCAAATACTTCACCCTTGGCGTTCCAGCCAATGTAATACACTGCAAATTTGGTGTCATCTTTGACTTCTGCGCCGTCACCTTCCACCAAGTCCTCTTTGCCAAGCTCTTTGACATCGCCCGCCTCAAACGCACCGACTCGTGAGCCAAATTCGGCAAACTTGCTGTAATACTTATCGTTCAATTCTGCTGTCTGCGCCTCAACTTTCTTTTGGCGTTCTGTATTTGCTGCTTTATAGCTTTCTTGCGCTCGCTGTAGTTCAGCTTGATCTTTGGCTTCATTGCCCGGGGCCACCATCATGGCGATAAATCCGCCAACCGTACCCACCAACATTGTGATTGTAATAATCCAAATTCCTATTCTTTGCGATCTTGCTATCGCCATATCTCATCCTCCTCTATTTGTCCTATTATACATCAACCTTTGGTTCAGCGGCAATGTCATACGCAGCCAACCGCTCGCCCGCTACCCCAGGATTCTTCTGTAGCTCCAGCAACTTGGCGTAGATACCATTTGTTTTGGCCAATTCATCTGGCGACCCAATCTCATCAACTCGCCCATTCTTCAGGGTGATGATGGTATCAACCGCTGCAATGGTCGACAAGCGGTGAGCGATGATCAATGTCGTGCGGCCTTTCATCAACCGATCAAGCGCTTGCTGCACCAAATGCTCACTTTTATTGTCCAAATTGCTGGTTGCCTCGTCCAGTATCAAGATCGGGGCGTCTTTTAACACCGCACGGGCGATGGCGATGCGCTGTTTCTGGCCTCCTGAAAGCTTCAGACCGTGCTCACCAATCTGCGTGTCGTACCCATAGTCCAATTGACGAATAAACTCATCAGCGTTGGCAGCTTTGGCGGCGGCAAAAATTTCCTTGTCCGTTGCATCGGCTTTGCCATAGGCGATGTTTTCACGAATTGTACCAGAGAAAAGCACTGGGTCTTGGAAGACTGTTGCAATGTGTCCGCGCAAACTGCGCTGGGTCAGATTGCGAATGTCAGTATCATTGACTGAGATGACGCCACTATCACGTTCATACAGCCGCATCAACAAATTGGTAATTGTGGTTTTACCGCCGCCAGATTCACTAACTAAAGCCACGCGCTTGCCAGCAGGAATTGTGAAGGAAATGTTGTGCAGGACTGGACGATTTGGCACACTAGCGTACCGGAACGACACATCATCAAAGGAGATTGTAGCCTTTTCTGTGTTCAAATGAGCTGCATCGGGCGCATCTTTGATGCCAGGTTTGAGTTCCATGGCCGCAATGAAATCTTTACTCCCCGACACTGCTTTTTGAAAGCCATCAACGATGAAGCTCATACTAAAGAGCGGTGTTCGCAGGTTATTGATCAAGGTGATGAGCAGAATCATCTCACCAATCGTAAACTTTTTCTCGGTCGTCTGAACAAAAATGTAGGCAAAGATGAGGAAAAAGACGATGCTCAAAATCAGCCCACGAATCACGTCCATTTTGTGCCAATAGCGTGATTGTTTGCGTGTCACCGCAATGGTTTTGCGGTAGCGTTTGGTAAAATGTCGGTATTCTAAGCTTTCGCGAACATAGCTTTTGACGACTTTGATTTGTGACACAACTTCTGCAAATCGTCCGCTAGCCATATCAACTTCGTGATTTTTATTTGACTGAAAATAGCGCCATTTTTTGCTGGTCAACACCGCCAGCCAGATGAACAACGGATACAATATCAACACCAATAGCGCCAAGTCCAGGCTGTACGTCAACACAATACCAATTGTGATGCAGCTGGTTAGGAGCATCTGCAGGAAATTATTTGCAAACATG
>CAUVPL010000072.1:0-3524 GCA_963553685.1 uncultured Candidatus Saccharibacteria bacterium | reverse complement strand
AGTTGCCTCCAGGTTATTAGCAGTAAATCCACTCCCTTTGCAGTATTGAAGCTTATATGTATGCTTACCAGCAGAGACCGTTGCATTAACTTTAGAGCTGTCCACCATATCTGGCAAAAGCTTTATAACCTCATACGTTGCGAGGTCGCTTAGGGTTGGCCATTTGCTATGCTCTGTCTCATAAGCTGACATGGCATCTAGAAGATTACGTGCATTAGATGAACGTCTATCGTCATGCGCCTTATTGGTTGCATTGCTATACGCCACGATCGAAATAGTTGCCAAGATAGCGATAACTACGATCACGATCAAGAGCTCAACGAGCGTGAAACCTTTAGTTTTGTTTGAAGAAATCATTTCTGATTTGCCCCCAATTAGTTAGTATTAGCTATATGGTAACGGAAAATGTGCAGCAAGAATAGTGGCTTGTTGCCTAATTTTTGCGTATTCTGCTGGGTCTTCTGTGGTGATTGCCGTGATAATCCACTCAGCAATTTGCTTGACTTCATTTTCTTTCATGCCGCGTGTCGTCACTGCTGGCGTGCCAAGGCGCAAACCGCTCGGGCGAAATGGCGGCAGAGTATCGTTCGGGATGGCGTTGGCGTTAGCGGTGATACCGCTGGCCTCCAGCCGTTCCTGAGCAGTTTTGCCGTCAATACCGAAGCTGCCATAGACATCTGCCAGCACCAAGTGATTACTAGTGCCGCCTGTTACCAATTTTAAGCCGCCGCGTTTCAATTCATCTGCCAGCACGGCCGCATTCTTTACGATTTGCTGGGCGTACGCCGCAAACTCTGGACGTAACGCTTCGCCAAAAGCCACTGCTTTGGCAGCGATGGTATGCATGTGTGGGCCGCCTTGAGTACCAGGGAAGACCGCCCGGTCGATCAGCGTTGGCAAGTTTTCCAAAGTTTTTTCTGGTCGTTTCAAAGGATTGCCGACGACACCTTTGGACAAAATCAAACCACCACGTGGGCCACTCAAGGTTTTGTGTGTGGTAGTGGTGATAACATGAAAGCCGTAATCAAACGGATTTTTGGCTTGACCGCCGACGATCAGCCCGGCGATGTGGCTCATATCCGCCATCAGCATAGCACCGACTTCGTTGCCAATCTCGGCAAACTTGGCATAATCTAGCTCTCGCGGATAGGCCGAAAAGCCTGCCAAGATGATTTTTGGCCGATGTTTCAGTGCCAACTCGCGAATTTCTTCATAGTCAATCTCACCCGTATCGACATCTTTGATGCCGTAGCGGACAAAGTTATACTCACGGGCTGAGCGGGTAACTGGGGCTCCGTGAGTCAAATGTCCGCCGTGCGCCAAATCCATCGCCAAAATAGTGTCGCCCGGCTCGCACCACGCATAATATACGGCCTCGTTGGCTTGGGCCCCGGAGTGTGGCTGAACATTGGCGTGGTCAGCACCAAATAGTTGCTTGGCACGGTCAATCGCCAACTGCTCAATTTGATCGGTATTATGCTGTCCGCCATAGTAGCGCCGGCCAGGGTAGCCCTCAGAATATTTGTTGGTAAATACGCTACCGAGTGCCTTGAGCACGTCTGGTGAAACGTAGTTTTCGCTGGGGATGAGCTCTAGCCCTGCTTGCTGTCGCTCAATTTCCGCAGTGATGAGTCGTTCAATTGCTTGATCTTTCATGTCAATTTCTCCTATATGACCTCATTATACCATTTGTACTATTATATCATTTGTGATATACTGCCGGCATGAATACAGATCGATACATCCAAAAGATCGGTACGCTCATTGCGGAAAATCGTCAACGAAAAAATCTGACGCAGGCCCAATTAGCTGATGCTTTGGGAACGTCTCAGAGTGCAATCAATCGTATTGAAAGCGGTAAACAAAATCTCAGTCTTGAAATGTTGTCGCGCATCTCGGAGGTATTGAGCCATAACATTATGTTGCTTAACAAAACCGGCAAGATCAATTTCCGCGTCTCGGGTGGACACAAACTGTCCGGTAGCATCGACGTCAAAACGAGTAAAAATGCCGCCGTGGCTTTGCTGTGCGCTAGTTTACTCAACAAAGGTAAAACGACATTGCGGCGGGTGTCTCGTATCGAAGAAGTTAACCGCATCATTGAAGTGCTTAACTCCATCGGTGTCAAAACAAGGTGGCTAGCAGGCAATGACTTAGAAATCACGCCGCCATCTCGGCTGAGGCTAGAAGATATGGATATCGCTGCTGCCAAGCGTACTCGCACTGTGCTAATGTTTCTCGGTCCGCTGCTGCATCAATACCATGACTTTCGGTTGCCATTTGCCGGTGGCTGTAATCTCGGTAAGCGCACCGTAGAACCACACTTGTCAGGTCTGAAGCATTTTGGGATGCAGGTAGAGGCAGAGCCAGACAGCTATCATGCAACAGTTAACGTCACGACGGGTGATCACACTATTGTCCTGACTGAACGTGGTGACACGGTGACTGAAAACCTCATCATGGCAGCGGCATTGTCGCCAACCAAGACCATCATCCGCAACGCCAGCCCAAACTACATGGTGCAAGACGTTTGTTTCTACTTGGAAAAATTAGGCGTGAAGATAGAAGGCATCGGCACTACTACGTTGACCATCACCGGTAAAAAATCGATCAACCAAGCCGTTGAATACGCACCGTCTGAGGACCCGATTGAGGCTATGAGCTTCATCGCGGCAGCCGTGGTGACTGATTCGGAGATTACAGTGCGCCGAGCGCCAATTGAATTTTTGGAAATTGAGCTAGCAACCTTGGCTGAAATGGGCTTGCGGTACGAGTTGAGCGAGGAATACCCAGCCGACAATGGCCGCACTCGTTTGGTGGACATCGCGCTGAAACACTCCAAGCTGGTTGCGCCAAAGGACAAGATTCACGCGCTGCCGTTTCCGGGGATTAATATGGATAATTTACCGTTCTTAGGGCTCATCGCTACCATGGCTGAAGGTAGGACCTTGGTGCATGACTGGAGCTACGAAAACCGGGCGATTTATTTTACCGAACTAAGCAAACTGAATGCACAAATTGAGCTGGTCGATCCACACCGAGTGTATATCAGCGGTCCGACCAATTGGAAACCAGCCGACGTCATCGCGCCACCGGCACTTCGACCAAGTGTTGTCGTCTTTTTGGCAATGTTGGCAGCGCCAGGTCAGTCAGTCCTGCGTGACGTGTATTCCATCAACCGTGGCTACGAAGATCTAGCACAGCGTCTGAATCGATTGGGTGCACAAGTTGAAGTGATTAACGAATAATATCACCGCCTTGGAAACAAAAAGTGGAGATAATCTTTCATCATGCGTGCGCCAGAGATGATTGGCAGGTACGCTTTGAGTTGGCGATGAGTTAATTTTTCCAGCAATGAATCATTTTGCATGATACGGGCAGCTTTGTGCATATTGAGATACAGTGAACGAACTTCTTCGTCGTAGTTTTTGCCGCTAATTTCCAGACAAGCGATTGGCTTGATGTCTGCCACGCCTCCATCGCTGGTGGAAATGAGTAATTTAAGGTTAGCGATATCTTTTTCC
>CAUVPL010000071.1:0-3609 GCA_963553685.1 uncultured Candidatus Saccharibacteria bacterium | reverse complement strand
ACTTTTTGTCAAATAGGCATGCTCCACCTCTGGAAAAATCTCCAACTTTCCCTTGCAAAAAGCTCCTAAACCGCTTATACTTATGAGTATGAAAATTTACTTGGGATCTGATCATCGCGGCTTTTTGTTGAAAGAAAAAGTCTTCGCGTATTTGGTGAAAAATAACTACGAAGTTGAAGACGTCGGTGGACGAGAGTTGAACCCAGATGATGATTTTCCTCAATTTGCTCAAGCGGCGGCTTTGCGGGTGATTGGTGATGAGTCGGACGATCCGCGAGCGATTTTGATTTGTGGTGGCGGTCAAGGTATGTGCATGGCGGCGAACCGTTTCAAGGGGATTCGTGCCAGCGTCATTTGGGATGCCTATGAAGCCAAAATGACGCGCCAGGACAATAACTCAAACGTGTTGTGCTTGCCAGCTCGTGTTTTGGAGGACAATGAAGCAGCGTGGAAGGGAATCATGGAGACATGGCTCAATACCCCGTATATTAATGCACCAAGATTTAATAGGCGCAATGCGCAGTTGGACCAATTATTATGACCACAGTAATTACCCCCAGTATTCTGGCAGAAAATGTTGATCAGTACAAAGAGCAAATTGAGCGAATCACTGGTTTTGCCGAGCGAGCACACGTTGATATTTCTGATGGGCAATTTGCGCCAAATTTGACGGTTGGTTTGCGGGATTTGTGGGCACCAGAAGGCTGGCAAATCGATATTCATGCCATGGTGAAAAATGTTGACGAATACATCGAGGATTTGATAGCGCTGCGCCCAAATATGATTTTGCTCCACGCTGAGTCTGAAGGCGACGTCCTTGGCGCGCTGCAGAAAATCAAACAAGCAGATATCAAAGCTGGTTTGGTGTTGATGCGTCCGACCGTTCCGAGTACCGTTGTTGATCTCATCAAAGCAGCAGATCACGTCATGATCTTTTCTGGCGAACTTGGTCGTTTTGGCGGCAGCGCCAGTTTGATGCAATTGGAAAAAATTCGTCTCATCAAAGACATCAATCCTGCTGTGGAAATTGGCTGGGACGGTGGTGTCATGCCAGACAACGCCTATGGATTGGCGCACAGTGGAGTCAATGTTTTAGTGGTCGGTGGTGCTATTCAAAAATCTCCCAATCCTCGAGAAGCCTATCAAAACATTCAAAATGAAATTAACAAAAAGGGCATGTTGGGCTAGTGCAGCCAAACGTCACGCATAAACAGTTGGAGCAGCACGCTGCGTCAGTGCGCCGCTCCATCATCACCATGCTGGAGCAGGCTGGTAGCGGTCACACCGCTGGCGCATTGGGCTTGGCGGACATCATGACAGCCTTGTATTTTGCCGTGCTTCGCGTTAGCCCAGAGAATCCTGATTGGGCCGAACGAGACCTCTTCGTCATGAGTAATGGCCACTGTGCGCCAGTGCTATACGCGGCCTTGGCGGAGCGCGGCTTCTTTCCCAAGTCAGAATTGGCGACGCTCAGGCAGTTTGGCTCTCGGCTGCAAGGACATCCAGAACGTCAAGCGCTACCTGGCGTTGAGACGACTAGCGGGCCCTTGGGCTCGGGCTTGAGTCAAGCTTCGGGTATGGCCTACCATGTACGGCACTTACATCCGCAGCCTCAGCGGTTTGTCTATTGTCTGATGGGCGATGGTGAATTAGACGAAGGTAATATCTGGGAAGCAGCGATGTTTGCTAGTAAATACAACTTAGGCAATCTCATTGGTATTATTGATCGTAATGCCATTCAAATTGGCGGCAGTACTGAGGACGTCATGCCGCTGGAAGATCTGCAAGGCAAATGGCGCAGTTTTGGTTGGCACGTTCAGGAAATTAATGGACACAACATGGAGAGTATCTGTGAAGCCATGAGTATGGCTCGCGCTACTACTGACAAGCCAAGCGTCATCATCGCCCACACTATACCAGGCAAAGGAGTGGATTTTATGGAAGGCGACTACCATTGGCATGGGAAAGTTCCTACTGCCGAGGAAGCACAGCGAGCACTGGCTCAGTTGGAGGATAGGAAATGATGTACCTGCGTGACGACTGGCAAACGCCTACCTATGCTTCGGTACGAGGTGGCTTTGGCGAAGGCCTGGTTGAGGCGGCCAAGCAGGACGACCGCGTTGTGGCGCTCAGCGCAGACTTGGTAGAAAGCGTCGGTTTTGGCGAATTTGCGCAGCGCATTGGTGCGCCGCGACTGATTGAAGTTGGTGTGGCAGAGCAAAACTTGGTGACGGTGGCGTCAGGGCTGGCAGCTATGGGCAACATCCCGTTTGCCGCTAGCTACGCTTCTTTTAGTCCAGGGCGTAATTGGGAGCAGATTCGGACGACGATTTGTCTCAACAACCAACCAGTCAAGGTGGTCGGTTCACATGCCGGGCTTAACGTGGGTCCAGACGGTGCGACACACCAAATGCTGGAGGACATTGCCCTGATGCGGAGTCTGCCGAATATGGTGGTCTTGGCACCAGGCGATGCTCATGAGGCTAAGTTGATGGCGGCGGTGATGGCGACCGACTCACGGCCAAACTATGTGCGGTTGCCTCGAGCCGACATGCCATTGTTTTTCGGGTATGATAATTTTGAAATCGGCAAAGCTCATGTCTTACATGAAGGCAACGACGTGGCGTTGCTGGGCACTGGCACGATGACTTATCAGCTACTACTGGCAGCAGAAAGGCTGGCAAATCAGCATAGCATCCAGGCAGAGGTTGTTCATTTCCCGACCATCAAGCCATTGGATGAGGCGGCAGTGCTGGATGCCGCTCAGAAATGTCGCTGTGTGGTGACGGCCGAAGAGGGGCAAATTGTCGGCGGCTTTGGTTCGACGGTGGCGGAGCTGCTGGGCGAAAAGATGCCAATGCCAATCAAGCGAATTGGCATAGAAGACCGTTTTGGTCAATCCGGCACCATGGATGAGCTGTGGCGTGAGTATGGCTTAGATATTGAGTCGGTCACCAGCAAAATCCAGCAATTTGTTGACGCTGTACCGCAGTACCAACCGGGATTTTAGCTAAAATGGAATAACCCCGCACCATGATGGTGCGGGGACGCCATATTTCGGCGGTTTTACAGGAATTTTAACTAGTGCGCACCTCCTGCTGGCGCGCAGGCACCTCAGCCTTGCTACTTCTTCTCGGAAGAAAAGCAGGTAGCAAACCGTTCGTCGCGCTGTAACAGGGCGAGCGACGGATCACCGACAAATGTCTCATCTTGTCCCACTGGCCCCGGGACGCTGACGTAGAGGCGCGAGGCCTCTACGTCAGCTATGAATCGCAGCCGGCATGTGCCGGCCGTGGCGAGCATCACAACTCGCCTGGTTCCCTCGTGAGTTACGACGGGGTCGGTAAAACCCGCCTTAGTAACCTCTTCGGACCAGTTCGTGGTCTCGCCGCAGGCGGCGAGCCCCGCCAGCGCGGCGAGGGTGACGACGATTTTCTTGAAAACGGTGGACATGAGTCCACTCTCCTTTCACGTCTGAGGTGCGGCTCTTCAAAACCAGCGCCTCAAGCGGGGTGAACTCCCCGCGAGTCGCTTTTCTGTTTGAAAAGCTGATATATATAAATCACGAAATAATCTTACATGATATAAACAGCGACTACCTCTGTTAGT
>CAUVPL010000070.1:0-3610 GCA_963553685.1 uncultured Candidatus Saccharibacteria bacterium | reverse complement strand
TCGCGGTAGAGCATGCTCAACTCACTCAGCAAATCTTGAATGTGAGAATCAATTTCCTGAACTTTTTGAAAATCCAACACCTTCATAATCAAATGATAGCACTTGATTGCTAAAAAGTCAAGGATATTTGGTGGCTAAATATTATTCGTCTTTTGACGCATTTTGGCTAAGAAACGCCGTCATAAAATCATCAATCTTACCGTCCAGCACGCCCTGCGTGTCCCGGTCTTCATGTTTGGTCCGAGTATCTTTCACGAGCGTATATGGATGCAATACATAATTTCGTATCTGACTGCCCCAGTTAGCCGATTCACCGGCCCTGAGGTCCGACAAATTGTCCGCGTGCTGTTCCAGTTGCATTGCCAGCAATTTCGAGCGTAAAATTTTTAACGCAGTTTCTTTATTTTGAATCTGACTACGCTCATTCTGAATCGCCACCACTATTCCCGTTGGCACGTGCGTAACACGAACCGCCGAATCAGTCGTATTCACGCCCTGTCCGCCTTTACCGCTACTACGGTAAACATCTATTTTCAGATCACTCGGGTTAATATCCACTTCGTCTGGCGTATCAATTTTTGGCAGCACCTCAACCAGTGCAAAACTGGTCTGGCGTAAATTATCAGCATTAAACGGACTCAACCGCACCAAACGGTGCACACCATTTTCTGAACGCAATTTACCGTACGCAAACGGTCCTGAAATTTCCAACACAACGGTTTTCAAACCGCCATCATCATTTGCAGACCGCTCCAAAACATCAGTTTTCATGCCAGATCGTTCCGCCCACCGCAAATACATACGCTCCAGCATCTGCGCAAAATCTTGGGCATCCAAGCCACCAACACCCGCCGAGATGCGAACCACCGCCTCGCGGCCATCATATTTCCCGCTAAACAATAGATCTGTCTTGCGGGCCGAGAATTCCGTCTCCAGAGCATCTATTTGCTTGGCGAACTCGTCCAACAAATCATCGTCCCCCAGCTCCATGAGCTCCAGCAAATCATCCAACTGAACACCCAACACCTGCCACGGCTGCACCGTTTGACGCAACGCAGCTGCCTTTTTGGCGACCGACTGAGCACGATCGGGATTATTCCAAATCTCGGGCTGATTTAATTGCTCTTCCAATACCGCCAATTCTTCAGCAAGCGCATCAAATTGCAATGCTTGTTTAGCCTGCATGACGTCGCTGCGGAGGGATTGGACACGTTTTTTTAATGGCTGCATAGAACCCATTATACCATCAGATTCATGTGTTATATGCCCGCCACCGCCTCAACAAAGGCTTCACCACGGGCTGTATAGTTTGCGTATTGGTCAAAGCTGGCGGCAGCTGGACTCAAAATTACAACATCTCCCGGTTGAGCAATATCCAGGGCACACTGCACCACTTCGGTCATCGGTATCACGCCCTTTTGCACTATTGTCGCACCTGATAGTCCAGCTTTTTGCAACGCTTTTGCAATATCATCAGCATTGCCACCACTGACAATCACTCCTCTTAGTGACGACGAGTGCGCTAGTTCTTCGGCTAGTTCTGTATAATCGCCACCTTTGTCCGCCCCACCAAGGATCATCACTTTTGGCTGCTGGAATGATCGCAGCGCAGCCACTGCACTGCCCGGCGTCGTCGAGATGCTATCATCATAAAACCTCACTCCTCGTTTTTCTGCCACAAATTTGAGCCGATGTGGCAAACCCGTAAAACCAGCAAGCCCCTGACAGATCACGTCATCTGACAGCTCCGGCACCACCGTCTTAGCCACCAACACTGCCGCACTGGCATTCTCTTGGTTGTGTGCGCCCGGCAACTTGAGTGCCTGTTGCATTTCCGCCGACAGGTCATTTGGATACGACAACTGACGCGCTGGCGACTTGGCAGCAATCTGCTGACTGAACTGATTATTCCTGTTGTAAATGAGGATATCTTCGGCTGTTTGGAACGTGGCAATGTGTGACTTTGCATCAACATAATCAGCAAAATCGTCATGCCTGTCCAGATGGTCCGGCTCAATCATCAGCACCACTGCAATATGTGGAGATTTTTCCAAATCCCACAACTGAAAACTACTCAGCTCATACACCACGATATCGTCTGGCTGAATCTGCGGCAGTACATCCAACGACGGCACACCAATATTCCCGACAAGATGGACTGTTTTACCAGCAGCACGCAATATACTAGTGATCAAACTACAGGTCGTTCCCTTGCCTTTTGTCCCCGTCACACCGATAATGGGCGCTGGACACTGTGCGAAAAACTCATTGGTCGCCGACCATATAGTGCCACTGGTCTTGATGTGACTTGGCGGTAGTCCAGCCGTTCTGACTACCATGTCAACGTCATAAAACTGATCAGAAAATACCCCTGCACCAGTGCGAACCTCAGCGCCCGCTGGCACATCAGATAGTTCTCGTTCATCCACTATCGTCAATTGTGCATCTGGAAATTTACGCTGAAAATACGCGTAGCTCGACTTACCTTCTACATCATATCCTGCAATGACAATGTTCATCTTAGAACAATGCTCCCAGCTTTTCTTGGATGCGTTCCAGCAGTTCTTTTTCACCACAGCTTACCCCAGCCAACACCCAGGTGTTAGCTTGGAAAAACTCACGCGCCACTTGAACAATTTTTTCATCAGTCACTGCCAAAATCGCTGCTGGCACCCCAGTATAATCCTTCACAAAATCATCTGAGAAATAGCGACCAGTGTAAAAATTACTGATCTGAGAGACGGTCTGCGCACCCATTTGATAACGCCCCAAAGAATAGGACTTGGCACTTTCGATGTCTTCAGCAGAAATTTTGCCGTTTAGCACGCGCTTCAGTTCACTGACGATGATATCAAACAGCTCTTCGGCCGTCTCCAAGTTGACCTGACCGGTAAAATCCCATGCCGAGTCATAAAATCCAACCGAAGTATCACTAAAAATACTATATGCCAGTCCTCGCTTGCGGGCCGCCCCGAAAATGCGAGAATTAAACGTCCCAGTCAAAATGTGGTTCAAACAGCCCATAGCGTCAGCTTCAGAATTGCTAATCTCACGAGGCACGATCATCGACCAACCAAATGTCAGATTGGAAGCTTCTTTACGCCTGATCAACAGAGTTCCGGCGCTGTGTAAATTGTCCTGCGGAATTTCAAAGCGTTCGCCCTCTTCCAATTGCCAAGCCTCCAGCGCCTCTTTGATGCGCGACTTGCGCCCCGTCATTTTACCAGCGATCACAAAGCGCATATTCTTCAAAGTGTGTGTTCGACGGTGGTGTTCTTTGATATCTTTCAACGTCACGTTAGCAATCGTCTTGAGTCGCTGATTGTACGTCAAAATATCTTCACCCAACGCCTGTTGCACCCGCGGCCACATCACGCGGTTGTGATTGTTCAGATAGCCTGTCAACTCTGAGCGCACATTACCTTTTTCGGCTTCCAATTCTTCGGCATTAAAACGCGGTACCGTGATAGCCAACCGCTGCAATTCCAACACCCTGTCCCATTCAAAATCAGCACAAAATGCTTCATACCCCATGGAATATTCTGTCGTATAGGCGTTATAATACGCGCCGTTTTTGACGAATTCTTGGTCATACAATGCCTGTGAACGG
>CAUVPL010000069.1:0-3621 GCA_963553685.1 uncultured Candidatus Saccharibacteria bacterium | reverse complement strand
TCTTGATGAACATGGCAATAAGATACGATATCCTATCAAAAAAATTGGCGTCTTTGCTAAGTGGGAGGGTGGTCGCGGTACTGCATTGCTCGAAACTGCTCCGTTTGACACGATCGACTATCCAGGAGAATTTTCGGTCATTCTCAAGGAAAGGCAATCAGTTGTCTATGCCGACGAACAGCTGGATTTGCTAGTCACTGCTGGATACAACTCAAAGGACGGCGTCTATATTGATCTTCAAAAGCTGAGCAGCTCAGCGGGGCGGAGCATCTTTGAGGCCGAATATCAGCGAGTAGATGAACGCAACCGACAGATCATGAACAAGTAGCTTGTATCTTGCTAATCATTTCCGTAGCTTCCAAGAGTTAATGAGTATTTGGTATACTAGTTGTAGTTAAAGGGAGTAGGAGATATGAGACAATATCTAGACATGTTACGGCAGGTTCGTGACAGTGGCGTGAAAAAAGGTGATCGCACTGGCACGGGAACGACGGAGGTATTTGGCGTGCAAACGCGGTATGATTTGGCAGACGGCTTTCCGGCTATGACTACCAAGAAGTTGTATTTTAACAGCGTGGCGCACGAGTTGCTGTGGTTTCTCAAAGGCACCGGCAACATTGAATATCTGGCGCAAAACGGCGTGCACATCTGGGACGAGTGGCCGTACAAGAATTATTTGGAAAAAACCGGCCAGGCTATCCCTGAGATCAACGGCGAGGAGTGGCGTGCTGGCATGAAAGCGTTTATCGGTAAAATCGGGACTGACCATGCGTTTGCCGAGGAGTGGGGTGATTTGGGGCCAGTTTACGGCGTGCAGTGGCGCAAATGGCCGGACGGCAAGGGTGGGACGATTGACCAAATCCACAACGCCATCGACATGATACAGAACAATCCGACGTCGCGGCGCAACATCGTCAGCGCCTGGAACGTGGCGGAAATTGACGACATCGCTCGAGCTGGTGGATTGCCGCCGTGTCACACGATGTTCCAGTTCAATGTTCGCCCGGGTGAAAATGGCGAGAAAGATAAGTTGGATCTAGCGCTAACGCAGCGTTCGGCGGACATGTTCCTGGGCGTGCCGTTTAATATCGCGAGCTACGCGCTGCTGCTATCGATGATCGCTCAGGTGACTGATAAGCAGCCGGGTGAATTCGTCCACACACTGAATAGTGCACATATTTATAATAATCACCGTGCGCAGGTTGACGAGCAACTGTCGCGTCGTCCGCTGCCGTTGCCGAAACTGTGGCTGAATCCTGACATCAAGAATATCGACGATTTCACGATTGATGATATTCGCCTGGAAGGTTATGAGTACCACCCGCCGATCAAAGCGCCAATCGCGGTGTAAATTACCGTCATCCTACAATTTTTCGTCGGTAGGTCACAAAATCAAAAGCGTAGGCATTGTCGTCGTCCGCCGGGTGATGGGTGCGGCTCATTTCTTGCCAGATGGTCATGTCGAGCTCTGGGAAAAAGGTGTCAGCGTCTGAAAATGCAGCGTCAACCTCGGTGGCATAAATGGTGTCAATTGTTGGGATTTTCAGCGCATCGTCATAGACCTGTGCGCCGCCGATGATGAAGGTTTTGTAACGAGCTAGCGCTAGGGCGCTTTCTAAATTCACTGCCGTGAGGACGCCTTTGAGGCCTGTTGGCCGCGAGGAAATGACGATGTTTTCGCGATCTGGTAGTGGGCGAGAGCCAATTGATTCAAAGGTTTTTCGACCCATGATAACATCACCGCCTTTAGTCAGCCGCTTGAACTGTGCCAGATCCGCTGGTAAACTGCGCCCCCACGGCAAATCGCCACGTCGGCCGATGGCGCGGTTTTTGTCGTAGGCAACGATGATGGCTTTCTCCATACTTTTAGTGTACCATGAGGTGTCAGTTATATGCTATAATATAGTTCATGAATAAAGTAAATAGCTACTTGGTACCAACTGTTATTGAAAAATCTTCTGACGGCGAACGAGCATTTGATATTTATTCACGCCTTTTGAACGAGCGAATCATTTTTCTGGGTGAGGAAGTGAACGAACACACCGCCAATATCGTGGTGGCACAATTGTTGCACTTGGCTCAGGTTGACCCAGAGGCTGACATCTCGCTGTATATCAATAGCCCTGGTGGCAGCGTCTACGATGGCTTGGCGATTTACGATACTATGAATTTCATCAAACCAGACGTCGCGACCTATGGCATCGGTTTGCAAGCCAGTATGGGCGCATTCTTGCTCTCAAGCGGTGCCAAGGGTAAGCGATTTTGCTTGCCACACGCCAAGGTAATGATCCATCAGCCATCAAGCGGCACGCGCGGTAAGGTGACCGACATGGAAATTGACCTGAAAGAGACGCTGGAGGTGAAGGAGATGCTGGCTAAAATTATGGCCAAAAATACCGGTCAAAAGCTCGCCAAAATCAAAGCCGACATGGAGCGTGACTATTGGATGAAGCCAGAAGAAGCCGTAGCCTATGGCCTAATCGACGCGGTGGTCAAGAAAGCGTAAAACTATATCTCGCGAATATCATCAAAGCGTGCGCCAGCGCCGTAAATGCCAGCTTGAGTGACGATATTACGCAGATTAGCGGGGTCTCGAGGCATCGTCGAACATCGCTGCCAGGCTTCTGACGCCTTGTCGTAAATATCACAAATGCGTCGACTGAAATCCTTGTTAAGCATCAGCGTCGCATAATATCCCATTTTCATGGTTCTGACCTGACCGTCCAGATAGTTTTTATAACTTGGATCGATTTCGCTCAATGGGGCTGTGCCCTCGGCGGTTTGGACCGGTGGATCAATCAGTCGAGCTTTTAAGGCCGGCAGTCCAACGGCGATGTGTCCCATGTCTAGTGCCATACCTTGCTGTGCTGTATTATCTCTTTCTATCTCCACCTGTGGTGCGACCAGCATGAAATTGCGGGATTTTGGGCAATACGAGGTCAATGGGTCAGGGAATTCGGGAAAGTCACCTTTCATCTCGCCAAATAGACTGCGGAGATCTACTTGACGTGCTCGCTGATAGATTTGCCGTTGATGATAGCCAATGGTCTCTAATATTCTCCTGAGGGCAGCGTCGCCACCGCTAAAAGCGAAGCGAAAGTCCGAATCGATGCCATACATGCGGTCACGAGGATGGACAGGGTGAGTTAGAGGGACCCCGTCACTAAAATGTCCACCACCAGTTAGTGCTTGCTTGGTAGCGGTTTGCAATAGTTCAAGTTGTAGTCGATGCACTGGCTGCGCCCAGTGCTCTGTCGGTAAAATACTGTAACCGGCGGCAAAGCGACGAGCAAAATCTTGATCTGTGATTTCTAGCATCATGTGGTCATTGATGCGGAATAGAGATTTGGGGTCTTTGAGCCGATCTTCATATTGCATGATGCCCATTGGCCAGCCTGACCAGCGCAAAACTTCGCGCATACCGTAGTCAACTCTATCAACACACAAATCCGGTGACGGGCACTCCACCCAGTCTTCTGTCTCAGGGAAAACGGTTTCTTCCAGGGTTAGTCCATAGTCGGCCAATGTTTCGTCGACGCCAAACGTCTCTAGTAACGCCCTCAAATCTTGGTCGTGGAGATTTTCTCCACCTTGGATACCTTGGAAAATCCAGTCTCCCAA
>CAUVPL010000068.1:0-3621 GCA_963553685.1 uncultured Candidatus Saccharibacteria bacterium | reverse complement strand
CATTTAACTTCTTTGGAGCGTTACCAGCCTTAAACTTTGTTAGTTGACGGTACAGCTTATTCGCAGCCGCTGATAAACCAGATGCGTCGCCAGCATCGTGGGCTTTCTGCATCTCCTCAACTATTCCTCGTTGCTCGTCAAAGGCATCAACTAGCTTCTTCGCTTCTTCAGACAACAGTTGGCTTTTTACTTTTGCTAGCTTCTTAACCGCTGAAACACAAGAACCAACAGCTTTGTCGTAGTTCTCGAGTAACTTACTGCGGTCTGAGCTGATTCGAGGTAATGAGGTAGCAGTTCGACAGTTCTTTGTAGTCTCTAATAGCTCATCAGCCGCATCAGCCAAATCACCTACCATGGTGGTAAATTCATTGTTTTGCTTGATGAAATCATCATATTTTTGCTTAACATCTTTGTCACGCAAGGCTTTCATATTTTTCAAGTCATCAACTGACTTCTTGTATTCTTCTACTGACTCTTTGAGCCGATCAGTAGACGCAGTTGATGCTCCATATGAAATTACACGGAAAGCTGAACCAACCCGTACATATGTGCCACGCACTCTTGTCACCTTTTCGTGTGCTTCCTTGTAATCTTCTTTGCTTGGACCACTCAACAAAATCACCGCAAGAACAATACCAACAACCAACAAGATGAAGGCAATTGAGCCACCGATGATGCCCCATAGCATACCCTTGCTCATACCCTTTTTCTTGACTGGACCCTGAGGAACTGGCTGAGTTGGTGCCGGTTGCACACGTGGCTCCGGAACATCTGCAGCGGAAGTTGGTGTCGAATTTGTACTATTACCCTTATTATCCATGCATACTCCTTTTCTTACTCTATTAATTGTACACTACTTACGTTTTACTGAACATTGGTTATGTTCAGGTTACAAACCAATCATAGTCAAATTGATCTTACCGCGCTCGTCAATACCAGTTATCTTTACGCGAACCGTCTGACCCTCTTTAACCACATCGGTCACCTTATTCACCCGACCTTCGGCTAACTTCGAAATATGAACCATACCATCAACTCCTGGCAAAATGTTCACAAAAGCGCCAAAGTCTTTAATGCTGACAACGCGACCTTCGTAGATCTTGCCAACTTCTGGCTCTTCTACCAAACTCTTGATCCAGTTCATGGCTTTCTCAATTGATGCCCCGTCTGGACTGGCGATAGTGATTAAGCCGTCTTCTTTGATATCAATTTCAGCACCAGTTTCCGAGGTGATCTTATTGATCATTTCTCCACCCTTACCAATCACCGCGCCAATCTTGTCTGGATTGATCTTAATCTTCTCAATTCGTGGCGCGTATGGGCTCAATGCTTGGCGTGGTTGTGGTAATACTGACAACATATGTTCCAAGATGTGCGCTCGGCCAGCTTTTGATTGCTCAATTGCTTGCGCCAAGATGTCAACCGGCAATCCGTGCACCTTCATATCCATCTGAAGGGCAGTAATTCCCTTAATTGTACCCGTCACCTTAAAGTCCATATCACCAGCAAAATCTTCAGCATCAGCGATGTCACTCAGCACATATGGCGTACCCTCGTCCATCATTAAGCCCATGGCGATACCAGAGACCGGATTCTTGAGCGGTACACCGGCATCCATCAGTGCCAAACAACTTGAACACGTCGCCGCCATTGAGGTAGAACCGTTCTGGCTCATGATTTCCGTTACCGAACGAATGGCATATGGGAACTCTTCTTCACTTGGCAAGACTGGCGTTAACGCCCGCTCCGCCAAGTAGCCATGCCCAATTTCCCGACGGCCTGGACTACCCAAACGGCGCACTTCACCAACCGTGTAGCCTGGAGCGTTGTAGTGATGCATGTAACGGCGTTCGTAATCAGTCTGCTCCATGGTGTCTACCAGCTGCGCGTAGCTCAGTGGCGCCAAGGTAACAATGTTCATACCCTGGGTCACACCGCGGGTAAACAAGCTTGATCCGTGTGCTCGCGGCAAGAAGCCAACTTCTGAACTGAGTGGTCGAATTTCTGTGAGTTGGCGACCATCAGGACGCACTCGCTCATTAACAATGCCTCGGCGTACGTCTTTATGAAGCGCCAATGTGAAAGCCTCGTCATATTGAGACCGCAACTCATCATACCTCTCGCCAAGTTTTTCGGTAAACTCATCATGAAACGCGTGGCGAATATCAGCAATCAGCTCATTGCGCTCTGGGTAGGCACGGCGAATAGCTGCGCCAAGCTTACCGTCAACCCACGCGTCAACTTCTGATTGGATGGCTTCATCTGGCAAGACCAGCTCGTATTGCTGTGCAGCTGGTGCGACTTTTTCTGCCAACTCACGCTGGAGCTGAATGGCTGGCTGCATCATCTGGTGTGCCCACGCCATTGCATCAATAATCACTTGTTCGCTAACTTCATGAGCACCCGCTTCCACCATGGTGATGCCATTCTCAATACCAGCAACAACCAAATCCAGGTCACTGGCTGCGCGTTCCTCAGGGGTCAAAAAGGCCTTAAACTCACCGTTAACGCGTCCTACGCGCAATCCTGCTACCGGTCCATCAAACGGTGTACCCGTCAGACTCAGCGCTGCGCTGGCTGCCACCATCGCCACCATATCAGGACGGAAGCTTGGGTCCATGCTGAGGACACTCGACACAACCTGAACCTCTTGCCGATACCCCTTCGGAAACAGGGGGCGAATTGGTCGGTCAATCAGCCGCCCAATCAATATCGCCTCATCAGAGGGACGACCTTCTCGCTTGATAAATCGGCTGCCGGAAATCTTGCCCGCAGCATAAAACTTCTCTTCATAATCGATTGACAGCGGAAAATAATCTAGCTCCACTGGTCGCGAACCGACCATCACCGTACCTAACACAACCGTGTCGCCGTAACGCGCTACCACACTGGCGGTAGTGCGAAAACCGACCCTATTTACCTCTAATGTCAGTGGTCGACCACACCATTCCGTGGTAACACTAAAAATATCCTTGCCACTTGGATTAATAATGCTCATTATGAGCCTCCTTTCTTATCGCGAAAAGTAACAGGGGTGAAAGCTGATGTTGCATGAGCTCTCGTCTCTATCACCATTCGCGGTTATTTACCTTTTAATTATATCACACTATTCAGCCATCACCCGGTGAACTGCTATAATGATAAGCGTGAAGATGAAACGTACTAAAACGACAAAAGATTATCTCATATTAGGTATAGCATTGGCATTATTGGTGGGTGGCGGATATTTGCTTATTACTATTTTTAGCCCCTTTTTCGCAACACAATTCATCGACCCTAAAAATAATGAAACGACTAAGGTTTTACAAAAGACAACTGATGAATTTCATCCAGAAAATCGCATTTACATCCCGGCTATCAATGTCAATATCCCGTACAAAACCGGTGGCGCAGAAGTGTTAGAGCTAACTGCCTGGTGGCGTAAGCCAGAAAATGGTAACCCTAAAGAGGGTGGAAATTTCATCGTTGCTGCTCACCGCTTCCAAATTGGACCAACACCACAACGCACCATTAATAACTCTCCGTTCTACAACATCAACAAACTCAAAGTTGGCGATTCTATCACGGTTGACTACGACGGTAAACGCTACGAGTACAGCATATATGATATATATAAGGTTA
>CAUVPL010000067.1:0-3797 GCA_963553685.1 uncultured Candidatus Saccharibacteria bacterium | reverse complement strand
TTTAATAAAAATTACACGCCGTATTTCATGCCGATAAAAGGCGATGTTGAGCAACAGCTCCGGCCGCTATTTTTGTTTGATTATATCAATCAAGTTAATTTGGGCGCCGGCACTGGCCTTAGTGTGCGGGATTATGAACTGAGCGAGGCGGAAGACAACGTGCTATTGCGAACAGACATCGCCAAGGTTGGCCGAGCGGAAACCTTGATTCATTTGATTGAGCATGAGCGTCATGATATCGTGGAATTTTCGGAAACCGAGCATGAGTTTAAGCGAATGAAGGGGCTGGTGGCGCGGTTTACCGATCCGAATGATCCAGAAAAAGTCTTTTACACGGTCAAATTGATCCAGCAGGGACAGACACTGAAAAGTGCGCTGGCGTGGGAGTTTTCTGACGGCAAGTTTGGCGCATTTAAGGCGGAAGTCGGCTTTAAGGTGCCAGATGACAACCAGGTACTGATCATCGGTCAGGATATTTTCGCCTTTAATCCTTCGAAATTTGAGCGAATGTTTGGCTATGAGTATAAGAAGCAGGTGATTACCGATAAGAAAGTGGCGGAGATTGAAAAGGAATATAAATTGAGCTTCCCGGAGGGCTTGGATCTGAATGCGCTGGTCAAGGAGCGCAAAAAGACCATCAATAAACTACAGAAATTGGAGATCGGCGAGGTCAAACAAGAGCAGGTGTTGGACTATGCTGACGAGATGCAGTTGGAGCTGATGAGTGATGATAACGGCGCGATCATCATTATGGACGGCAATGATCTGGATATGTTCGTGAACCTGATCAACGAGGATTACATTGAGAGTAAAATTACCGGCAAACGCTACGAAATTAAGTCGAAAAAACTACTGGGCGAGCCAGAAGGCGAACCGCCACGAGGTTAAGCATGGATCAAGAATTAGCGCTGGCGATTTTGATGAGTGGTCGGTCGGCGCTGCTGACGGGCGCGGCTGGTACCGGCAAAACGCACCTGCTGAATACTTTTATTGCACAGGCGCGTGACCAGGGTAAAAAGGTGTCGGTAACAGCGACGACGGGCTTGGCGGCAACGCATTTGGGCGGCAATACGATTCACAGTTGGAGCGGTATTGGCGTGAGCGATCATATCGCGAACAACTTTTTTGATCGGCTGTCAAAAACGCGGCGTGAGGTGATTACCAAGACTGATGTATTGGTGATTGATGAGATTTCCATGCTGCATGATTTTCGGCTGGATATGGTTGACCGGGTGCTGCGCGGTGTCCGGGAAAATGACCAGCCATTTGGCGGTGTGCAGCTAGTGATGAGTGGTGATTTTTTCCAACTGCCGCCGATCAATCGTCCGGGCGAGCAGGGCGGCGGTTTTGTGGTGTATTCGGAAGCGTGGCAGGAGTTGCAGCCGGCGGTGCTGTATCTGGAGCGGCAATATCGGCAAAATGACGAGCAGCTGCTGGAGATTTTGACGGTGCTGAGAAATGACGATATTAGGCGGCATCATGCTGAGATGTTACTGGCGCGAACGGAAATTGAACCACCTGACGGTGACATCACCGAGCTACATACCGTCAATGTTGATGTCGATGCTATCAATAGTCAGAAGCTGGCGGAACTGGCGGGCGAGGAGCGGACGTATCAGCAGACGACGACTGGCTCGAAAGTGTACGTCGAGAACTTGCAGCGGTCGGTACTGGCGCCGAGCGAACTCTTGTTGAAACCGGGCGCGTTGGTGATGGCCGTAAAAAATTCGCCGCAGAAATTGTACGCCAATGGTAGTATCGGCACGGTGGTGGATTTTGAGCCACTGACCGATTACCCGATCGTCGAGTTTCGCAGTGGCCAGCAGGTGACTATGGTGCCAGACGTCTGGGAGCTGCGTGACGGTGAGCGTAGGCGCGCCAGTATTTCCCAGGTGCCACTGCGCCTGGCGTGGGCTATCACTGTACATAAAAGCCAGGGTATGACACTGGACGCAGCTAAGATTGACCTAAGAAAAGCGTTTGTTGAAGGTATGGGTTATGTGGCCTTGAGCCGGGTGCGTGATCTTGAAAATCTATATCTTTACGGTATTAACCGCAAAGCGCTGGAAGTCTCGCCCGATGCGCTGGCGATTGACGAGGTGTTGCAGCAGGCAAGTAGTGAAGCGGCCAAGCACTATCGTCCGATGCTGGAGGAAATGAAGCGGGCGCAGTCAACGCCGAAAAAATCCGGTAAAAAATCTCAGTCCGGTAGCTGGCAGCAAAAAATTGCCAAAATGCGCGAAACCTATCCCAAAGCCTATATGCCGTGGGAAAAAGCCGACGATGACATCCTCAAGCAGGAGTTCTTGCAAGGCGCAACCATCCAGCAACTTAGTCAAAAACTTGGCCGCCACGAAGGATCAATTAAGATGCGATTGCAGAAGCATTTTGGGGAGGATACCATAGCATAAGCAGAATATACGGTATAATGATAGATATGACGGAGACAAAACGATCGAATCCAAGCTTTCCAAAACGATTTTTATGGGGTGCAGCTATTTCGGCGCACCAGACAGAAGGAGGCTTGAACAATCAGTGGACCGCCTGGGAACTGGAAAATGCCAAAAAGCTAGCCACGCAGGCGCCGTACAGCTTTGGACGAACTGCCATGTGGTCACATGTGGAAAAAGAGGCTACGAATCCTGATAATTACGTTTCAGGTACTGGGGTTGAGCACTATTCACGCTATGAAGAAGATTTTCAACTATTGGAGCAGATGGGGCTTAACTCGTTTCGGTTTGGAATCGAATGGGCTCGTGTGGAGCCGGAAGAGGGCGCTTGGGATGCGTCGGTTATTGACCATTATCGCACCTATTTGAAGCGACTGAAAGAGTTGGAAATCACCCCTGTGGTGACACTGTTTCATTTTACTTTGCCAGTTTGGTTTGCTGAGAAGGGCGGCTTTGAGAAGCGAAGCAATGTGGCTTATTTTGTGCGATTTGTGGAAAAAGTTCTGGATGAATTGGGCCGTGATTTGGAGTGGATTATTAGCATCAATGAGCCGCTGGTGTATGTCGGAGAAAGCTATTTTCAGGGGGCATGGCCACCAAATCAAACCAAAAAGTTGCTTGGATTTAAGGTGTTACTAAATCTGATACGGGCGCACAAGAAGGTCTATCAGCTGGCGTGCAAAAATCGCCGCCACAAGGTGTCAATGGCGCATAATCTATCGTACATTTACGCTGGTGACGATGCCTGGGTGTCACGGCTGAGTGCCCGAGTAACTGACTATCTAGTCAATCAGTGGATCGTTCGGCGAGTGCGTAAACACAGTAACTTTTTGGCGGTTAATTATTACTTTGCGCAGCGGTTCTTTGGTTATCGGATACATAATTCTGAGAAAAACCCGGAAAGTGATTTGGGCTGGGACATGCAACCAGACAAATTGTATGAGCTGTTAGTTGAGACGTACAGAAAGCATCAATTACCAATTTTCATCACAGAGAATGGGCTAGCTGACACAGCAGATAAGCACCGCAAGTGGTGGCTGATGGAAACAATTCGAGCCATGGACGGGGCGCTTAAAGAGGACGTTAAGATCATTGGTTATTTGCACTGGAGCTTACTGGATAATTTTGAGTGGGATAAGGGATACTGGCCGAAATTTGGACTAGTAAAGGTTGATAGAAAGACCATGGAACGCACCTTGCGGGCAAGTGGTAAATGGTATGGTATGGTTGTGAAGCGATTGCGATCATAGTGTTCAGCTAGCCACATAGTACACTAGACTTTTCCACAATTTTGTGGAAAAGTTTTCATTTGGGGATAAAATGGGTAGAAAGTACTAAAAAGGACTT
>CAUVPL010000066.1:0-3820 GCA_963553685.1 uncultured Candidatus Saccharibacteria bacterium | reverse complement strand
CACGGCCTCCGGAGCCACAATCCAGCGCTCTAACCAACTGAGCTACATCCGCCATGCGCAAGCTTCTAGCATTATACCATAGCTGATACCTGTACTCAAGCAGGCTCATTTGGTAGAATGATAGAGATGAAAATACTCACTGGTACAGATTTGGCAAGTTTTATCAAAGAGCGTCAAGCCAAACAAGTTCGCGCATTGCGTCAAGCGTGGCATATCCAGCCGCGTCTGGCGATTGTTACCAATACCGACAATCCAGTGATTGAAACGTATATGCGCTTGAAGCGTAACTATGGTGCGGATATTTTGATTGATACAGAAATTCACCACGTGGAAGATGTACTGGCAACGGTGCGGCAGCTGAATGCGCGAGAAGATGTGCAGGGAATTATTGTGCAGCTGCCACTGAGAGACCCAGCTCAGACGGACGAAGTATTGGCTGCGGTTGCGCCAGAAAAAGATGTCGATGGGCTCAATCCTCGTTCGTCGTTTGAGGCGGCAACGCCAACGGCTATCAATTGGCTATTGTCAGGTCATGGTATTGACTTGTCCCAAAAACGTATCGCTGTGGTTGGACATGGTCGACTGGTGGGCGCACCACTGGTGGATATGTGGCGTCGGTCTGGTTTAGAACCAGTCGTCTTCGACATGGGGGATGACCTGGCGCGGTTAGTTGATTTTGAAGTGATTGTTACCGCCACGGGCAGTCCGGGTATTATTTCGTCTGATATGGTACAGCCTGGCGCAATTGTGGTAGATGCCGGCACTGCGTCTGACAAGGGCAAAATAGTTGGCGATGTTGCCAAAGAAGTGCGTGACCGGCAGGACGTGTCAATCACACCTGAAAAAGGCGGTGTTGGACCGCTGACGGTGGCGGCGCTGTTTGATAACTTGATCAATGCCTGCCTGGCGATTGCCAATCGGCAAAAACAGTAGGTGAATTAGCCGATAACGTCTTTGACTTTGCTGACCACTTGGCGTGGTGTCAAATTTGCCTTGACGATGTAGCTGTGAATGTTGAGAACTCGCAGTTCGTCAGGCGCTTCTTCTTCGCTCAAATTCGTCAGAACGATGACTGGAACGGTTTTGCCCCACGCGTGAGAACGAATTTTTTTCAAGGCGGTCAATCCATCCATTTCTGGCATTTGTAAATCAAGCAAAATGATATCTGGGGTAAATTTCTCAACCAATTCGACGCCCACTTTGCCATCGGCTGCCAGTCGTACATCAAAATCATCAGCCTCAAATTTCATGCGGTACATCTGGCTGATAGCTGGATCGTCTTCGATAATGGCAATTTTCTTCATAGGCTCATTATAGCACAGATATCTGGACGAGAAGGCTGAAATCGCTTATATTTATATGCATGGATAGAGACTATGGGCAATCTCTGAAAAAAACGACTAATGTCTTAAAAACCAGTCGCATGCGTAAGCAAGAATTTTTTGCTGAGATGGGTATGTTGTTACTGCGCAGCACTGATTTGGACGTATTTTTGAAGCGCATGAAATGTTTTTTGCGGCGGTCATTTCAGGCAGAGTCTGTGACGCTGGCGGTGAAAATTGGTGACAGCTTCAGGCTTGAAAGCACCAGTAAGCGAGTTCTTCCGGCAATTGACGTCGCGCGATTGACAAAGCATATTCATCGGCATTATCGCTACAACGAAGTGGTGCTTGTCAAAGACTTAGCGGATGAATCATTGCAGCAAAGTTTGGCGATGTATCACATTGAAGTCATCCTGCCGCTAGCCATGGACCACGAATGTGTTGGTTGTGTGTTGTTCGGTAGGCGAGCCAAGCGCTACACACGGCGAGACATTTCTCTCCTGGAAACCATGAGCGGTGAATTGGTGGTAGCAGTCAAGAACTCACTCGCCATGGCTGAGGTGCGGCAGCTCAACGAGACGTTACAGCAGAAAATCATCGATGCAACGAGGGAGCTCAGGATTAGTAACCGCCAATTGCAGCGACTGGACGCTGCCAAAGACGAATTCATCTCCATGGCATCACACCAGCTGCGAACCCCGCTGACCAGCATCAAGGGTTATTTGGATATGATATTGGAAGGCGATCTGGGGCCAATCAACGCAACGCAACGCACTGTATTGACCGAAGCCTTTGGCTCAAGCGAAAGAATGGTGCAATTGATTGGCGACTTTTTGAGTGTGTCCAGGCTGCAAACGGGCAAATTCGTCATCAACCGTCAAGCAACTGACTTGGTGCAACTAGTCAAAGACGAGGTCGCATTCCTCAAGACCATGTCCAAACAGCGACATGTCAAAATAGCAGTGGACATCGACAAAGACATCCCGCAACCCATGGTGGATGGTGAAAAGTTGCGACAGGTGATGATGAACATGATTGAAAATGCGCTGTACTATTCAAAACCCGACACGACCATCAAAGTGAAGTTAGCCAAAGATGGTGGCGACGTGGTGTTTACCGTCAAAGACACTGGCATTGGCGTTCCTGAAGCTGAGCAAGCAAATTTGTTCAGCAAGTTTTTCCGTGGCTCGAATGCTCGCAAAAAACGCCCAGACGGTACGGGAATTGGGCTGTTTTTGGCGCGCAAAGTTGTCCTGGCGCACGGTGGTCAGATGGTATTTGAATCAAAAGAGAGTAAAGGCAGCACCTTTGGTTTTTGCCTGCCGGTGAAGTAGGTGGTGTCAGAATAAGCTCATGACACCCGAAACAATGATGATGAGCGCAACGATGATGATGGCGACAGTGCGTGCAATGCTGAGCTGTCGTTGGTGATCATGATGCCACTGGCCAAACCGTGAACGGTTGACTGCACTAACGCGAGTGATTGATGGTCGCTTGGTGGCAGCATCAATACCAGTGTACTTTTTGTTGCGTTTCTTCTTTTGCTTTGCCATGGATATTATTATATAAGAAACGACGCCAAATGAGAAATGGAGCGAAAAATTGCACCAGCCGCCTGTAGACAACTGACTGATAATTTGCTATAATTCGTGACGTTGGCCTTATCGTCTAACGGTTAGGACACCAGGTTTTCATCCTGGCAATCCGGGTTCGATTCCCGGTAAGGTCACCACAGAGAAATTATCAAAGAATAGGCAGCTCGACTGTCTATTTTTTCGTTGTATATTGCTTATGGTTGGGTTACAATGAAAGTGAGTATAAATAGTAGACGGGAAAGCTTACCTGTGTCTAAGAAACAACCCAAATCGAACAAGACTAATGTAGTCAAACCACGCAAAGTATTACTACTATTCGCCACGCCGCTAATCTTGGTAGCAATGATTGTCGGCGGTTTTTATATTAAATTCCAGCTTGATGTAGCTAGTGCTCAGGCTGGTATGAAGGAATATCTGCAAAATAAGTATAGGCAAGAATTTGTGGTCGAAAGACCCGAGTATAAACACGGAGGTTTTGGGGTCAACGGTATATGGATGTCGCAAGCATACCTAGCGTCAAACCCAAAACTAAAATTTGATATCGATTGCAGCTATTTAAATCCCTCTGACTGTAGCGACCAATACATCGCTGCCATCTGGTCAGTCCAAGCCAGCAGGGAGTTAGAATCTATCATCAAAGAAGTTAACGCTAGTAGTAATGGCTATAAAGCAGATAGCGCACGGGCAGAAATTGTCTTATCTGAAGATTTGGTAGATTCTGTGAATAAACAATCTAAATATGAAGACAATAAAACCAAGGACAAAGGCTTCCTGTATAGATTAATAATAGACGCTCCGAACGACAGCAAAAAGGCTTCTTACATATTTAAGATTGTAGAGAAACTAAGAGAAGAGGGTGTGTATAGTGTAGATGTAGACGTAAACAGGAACAATAACTCTAAA
>CAUVPL010000065.1:0-3827 GCA_963553685.1 uncultured Candidatus Saccharibacteria bacterium | reverse complement strand
TAAACGGCGATTTGACAGTCAATCCCTCGAGGAATTACCAACAGAAATCCGTTCACTGATTATCAGTGCCAATGTACGATACTTTGAGACACCAGAGATGATCAACAGCCTGTTCCAGACGTACCAGCAGACGCCATCAAACGATCTACAGGCTGATATTACCCTGGGACTTACTGCCACCAAAAACCCTGAAACTGCGCAAAAGATCCTTGCAAATATCAAGCGCCCTGATGTCATTCGTCCGCAAGATGCCAGCCGTTGGTTTGTCTATCTCATCCGCACTCACGAAAGCCGCCAGCTCACCTGGGGTTGGCTGAAGGACAATTGGCAGTGGGTCAAAACAACCTTTGCTGGTGATAAAAGCTATGATGAGTTCATTCGCTACGCTGCCATTGGGCTGACAACGAGCGACGAACTGGCTGACTTCCGCCGCTTCTTTGAGCCGATGCTGAGTATCCCGGCCCTGACCAGGACGATTGAGCTGGGTATCACAGAAATCGCAGCCCGAGTTGAGTTGATTGAGCGAGACAAGGCGGGTGTGCTCTCCACACTACAGACAATAATGTGATACGTTATGCCGTATTGCTGACAGTGTCTATCGATAGGTTGCTCCGCTAGCGATATAAATAACTATACTAATGAGCCAGAGACGACGAAAGCGAATAGTTTAGCTCAATACCACAAACTCTTTGACTGTTGGTGAATCACCCTCAACAGCAACAGCTAACATCCGCATATCACGCCCCTCGTATTGCGGATGCTTTGCCATGAATAATTCAGCTGCAAAGCGCATTTGCCGCTGTTTTTTGGCGGTAATCGCCGCCAACCCGCCGCCGAAGTCATCGTTTTTCCGATATTTAACCTCAGTAAACCACAGCACGTCATCTTTCATGCTGACAATATCAATCTCGCAGTACCGCGTCCGCCAGTTGCGAGCGATAATCTCATGTCCATCCGCTGTCAGCCAGTCCGCGGCGGCCTGCTCTCCCATGTCGCCAATTTGACGCGTCGTGTTTCCCTGCTGATGTTTAATTTGACTACTAGACGATGGTTGCGAATTCCCCTCAGTGCCGGCGTATTTTTGCAGTGGCGCAAAACTCAGCCGATGTAGCGGCGTCACACCCAGCCGCTCAATCGCCGCGCGGTGCTTGGCCACACCATAGCCAGCATTTGACGCGAAACCATACCCTGGATAGATCACGTCTTGCTCGGCCATAAACTGGTCGCGCGCTACTTTAGCGATGATCGATGCCGCCGACACGCTGGGAATCAACCCGTCAGCCTTGGCCATCACCGTCACATATTGTTCCAGCGCCGTATCCGCCAGAAAATTAACCGTCCCGTCAATGATGATTTCATCAAATGCCACATCCTTCTCTTTACACTGCGACTGAATTTGCTTGACCGCTCGCCGCGTCGCCAGCCGCAAGGCCTGGCTCATGCCAACGTCGTCAAGTTCCCCAGCACTCACCCAGCCCAGTGCCCACGCAGCCGCCTGATCACGAATCACCTCAGCCAAAGCCTCGCGGCGTTTTTTGGTCAATTTTTTACTGTCGTTTAACCCCTCAATCTCAGCACCACCCAAGATCACTGCGCCAACCACCAGCGGTCCCGCCCATGGCCCACGCCCAACTTCATCAATGCCGAGGATCATGCCCAGCGCCGACCTTTTTTACTGCCAAACTTACGACCATCCAGCCTAGCCACACCGCCGCCGCACCCAATGTGTTCGCCAAGATATCCCAACTGGTGTCATCCAGCGTGATACGCGCTAGCCCCACCTTTACCATGCACAGTTCCGCCAGCTCATTGATACAGCCCAGCGCTGACACCAACGCAAACACCGAAAACGCCATCACCAGCCAGTGCGACCGCCAGCGCATCGCCAATACCAGATATACCCATAACAACCCCGTAAACAGTCCGCCGCCCACGAAATGCGTAGTAAAACTGGTGTCTCGCCCCTCGATGAGCGGCGACGGCAGATACCACGAGATGAAAAATAACACGCACGCACAATATAACAACCAACGATACTTCTTTTCGTCAGTGAAGCCATGACGGCGCAACACATATGGCACTACACATGCCAAAGTCGCGGGAACGAACACAGAGATATAATGAAAGATCGACATATTGGCATTATACCATGAGAAAACCGCCCCCAGAGAGGGCGGTCTGTTTGCCTCGAAACCAATTACGCTTCTTTGTGGCGAGCTTCTACTTCAGCAGCCTTGGCGTCAAGTTCTGCCTGAGCAGCGTCTTTTTCAGCTTGCTTGGCAGCGGCAGCCTGTGCGGCCTCCTCTTTCAAGCGTTCAGCTTCCGCTTCAGCCTTGGCGTCATGCACGTTGTTTACCGCCACGCGGTCAAAGTTTTTGGCAGTCAGGCGAGCTGATTTACCAGAACGCTTACGTAGGAAGCTGAGGAACTTGCGGCGAACTTTAGCGCGGCGGACAATTTCCACCTTTTCAATCAGTGGGCTGTGCAGCAAGAATGATTTTTCCACGCCAACGCCTGACGCAATCTTACGAACGGTGATGCGTGAGGTGTGCGAACCTTTGTTGTCGGTGCGAATAACCACACCTTCAAACATCTGAATACGCTCTTTGTTACCTTCTTTAATCTTTTGATATACACGAACGGTGTCACCGCTGCGGGCGTCAACAACTGCTTGCTTCTTCTGTGCTTGATTGACTTTGTTGATTAGATCAAAACTCATGATATCTCCCATTCTTCCAAACCTGCCTCGGCTGGCCACGCAGTTGTACCCCTGCGGCTCCACACCTAACAAAGCTTGAATAATTTAACTCTGTACAACGTTAGTGTATTTTAGCATAGAACACAGAACTATACAAGATGGTTCAGTGGTTACGCGGATTGGTTGATTTACAGATTTCTCAAAATAGCGTTGATTGACTTTTCTTTGCCGTAGCCAACCCAGATATCATGGTCGTGATCGTCGTCATCATCGTCATCCAGCTCGACGAATGTACTCTGTATCCTCACACCGTATTTTTGGCGTAAATCCTGACGGCTATTATAATCAACTTTCAAAATCTGCACGCCAGCTGGAATTGGACCCTCGCGCAGAACCTTGTCAAAGGCTTGACATTCACCGCACTGCGGATTGTGGAAGAACAGAATAGTCTTTCGGTAGGCATGTTCCATAGTATTGCCATCAACATAATCAGCATAGCGACCAGCATTTGGGTTAACTGGCTGCTGTGAGCCGGACGATTGCTGAGGCGTTGAGCCACCGGGCTGAGATTGAGCAGGAGTCTTCTGTGAGGTGCCCTGTTGTTGCGCCGCTGACTCACTGGCTGGAGTTTGTGGACGCAGTAGCCACACAGCCCCAGCTACGCCGCCAACAACGACAGCGGTAATAATACTCGTGATGATAATATGCTTTCGATTCATACCTCTAGTATAGCAGTGAATGTGTAGTTTTGGAATCTTATATCGACACGTCCTCTGGGCTCTCACGAAATCTATCGATGCCCAAAGGTCTGATGGAGAAAAAACCTCGGATGGAGTACAATAGTGCTATGGATTACAACAAATTAGCACTTGAACTACACAAAAAATATAAGGGTAAAATCACCACCAGTTTGCGCGACCAGGAGGAATTGGACCGCGATAAATTGAGCTCATACTACAGCCCGGGCGTGGGTGCGGTCAGCCAAGCGATTGCCGAAAACCCAGCGGACCTACCAAAGTACACCTGGACGAATAATTTGGTTGGCGTGATTTCTGACGGCTCAGCGATTCTGGGCCTCGGTGACTTGGGGCCGAAAGCCGCCATGCCAGTGATGGAAGGCAAGGCGCTG
>CAUVPL010000064.1:0-4053 GCA_963553685.1 uncultured Candidatus Saccharibacteria bacterium | reverse complement strand
AAATGAGTAAAAATACAACAGTACTGATCAAGCACGCCTTTGACGAATATCTGGAGTACTGCGAGTTTACGCGCCGAATGAGCCGCCAGACATTGAGTGCTAAACGCTGGGTGATGCGAGATTTCAGAGCTAGCGTGCCAGCCAGTAGCCTGAGCGAGATCACGACACAGCAGGTCAATGACTGGATCGCAAAGCAGGCAAGGCGTGGCTTGAATAGCCGGACTATCAATACGCGAATTTGCCATGTAGTGGCAATGTTCAGATATTTCAGAGATATGGGCGTGGAGATGCCCGACCTAAAAATCCGCCACATTGTCAAGCAAAAGGAAACCGAGCCAATCCGCCGAGTTTTCTATACGAGAGAGCAAATCGAGCAGGTATTGAGCTATTGCAATCAGATACAATGGCTACTGATTAAATTATCGTTTGACTGTGGCTTACGTATCACTGAGCTGCGGAATCTGCGACTATTGAATATCACCGACAGAATGATCGTATTCACTGGCAAGGGCGGCAGGCGGCGGGAGGTACATATGAGCCGAGAAGCCCGCGAACGATTGACACAGTGGATCGTTAGTCGGCGTATTGATGACTATTTGTGGCAGAAATCGAGCGGCACACTGCTCAGCGTCGAGGAGCTGCGGCATTTAATGCGTCAGCCGTTCTATCTGGCTGGATTTCGCAACTTTCACCCGCATGCTTTGCGACATTCATTTGCCACAGACATTCAGCGAAACGGGGCGACGCTAATGGAATCGCAGGAGATGCTCGGCCATTCAAACGCGGTAATTACGCAGCGATATTTACACGGACTAGATGGCCAGATGGCAGTATGCTTTGAAAGATTGAAGTTTAGCGCCACATCATAATAACAGAGGTAATAGTGCGGACTTTTCCACAGTTTTCGTATCATTTTTGCCCATTTTATAACGCAAGCGTATTGACAGAACGCTTGCGTTTTGCTATACTAAAGACAGTTCAGATGAGCGGCAACCACCGCCATCAACGGCCTTTAACATCACTGGAAAAACAAGATTCATGGTTGAGCGGTTTGCTCTATCATGTAATATTTTTCAGTGATTTATATATATCATACTGAGCCAAAAATGTCAATATTAGAACTCGGATCGATTACTCATCATCTCTGTAGAAGCTTTAATTTTTCTCCAATGAAAATAGCCCACCCAGAAAGGCTCCAGCCGAGGCCCAGGGCCTACGAAGCGAGCTATTTTCTGGGGGGGGCTTTAGCCCCCCGGCATTCGAACACGTCGCCACTCAACAGAATGGTGACGAGCATCGCATTGATGGCTACATCGGCCACCCGCGGGCGATCTGTCCTGAATAAGGCACATATTGCCATCATCAGCAGATAAGCGCCAACGAAAGTTAGCGCCCACCTGCCCAGTAGCGTATACATTTTTCCCTCCTTTCAGAGAAAATGTGCTCGAGGTCAAAGGGCTCTTCTGCCCTCAGATAAACCTCGAGCGGACGTTACTTGTAATTTACCATATATTACTGTAAAAGTCAATATATTAACTGCACACAGGCCTGACGCGTAGCAGACCACCCTTGGCAGAATGCGCACTAATTGCTATAATTACCATAAGTATTTTAGGGGGCAGTATGGGACTATCGATTTCAGAGATTCGGCAAAACACGACGCGGGCACGTCATTTGATGCAGCGGACACGGGCGCAGCACTTTGCGGTCGGGGCGTTTAATATTGATAATCAAGAAACGCTGATCGCAGTGGCACGGGCAGCACAGAAGCTGCAGTCGCCAGTTTTGGTCGAAGTGTCAGGCGCTGAAGTGAAGGCCATGGGACTGGAAAATGTGCGTGATTTGGTGGACAATTACAAGGCTGAGTACGGCATTGAGATGTACTTAAACCTTGATCATGGACCGACAGTCGAGGGCTGTAAACGAGCCATTGATGCGGGCTATGAGTTTGTACACATCGACATTTCCCAGGCAAATCATGATGCTTCCGACGAGGAGATCATCGCCAAAACCCGTGAAGTGGTGGAGTATGCTAAATTTACCGGCGCACTGGTAGAGTCCGAGCCGCACTATTTTGGTGGCAGCTCTAACGTTCATACCGAAGCTATTGACTATGAAGAAATCAAGAAAACTTTTTCCACGCCAGATGGTGCGCGAGCATTTGTTGAAGCAACGGGAATTGATACTTTTGCGGCGGCAGTTGGCAACTTGCACGGTAAATATCCGGTGCCGAAAGTGCTGGATTTGGAATTATTAGCACGCATTCGCGAGGTGCTACACTGCCAGATTTCGCTCCATGGTGGGTCAGGTACACCGCTGCACTACTTTGAAGATGCGGCAAAAATTGGCGTCTCCAAAATCAACATCAACTCCGACATGCGCTACGCTTTCCGCACCACACTGGAAAAAACCTTGCGTGAAAATCCAAATGAATATGCCATCGTTAAGCTAATGCCTGAAGTGTATTCGGCAGTCCAGAAAGTCGTCGAAGAAAAAATCATGGCATTTGGCTCAAGTGGAAGGGCAGTGATCTAATGGCCAAAATCATTACCATTGGCGCTGCCGTTCAAGACGTATTCTTGAGTCATTCGCCAGCTTTGGCACCAGTTTGTGAAAGCCCAGAACGTTGTTTTCAGCGTCTGGAGTTGGGTTCAAAAATTGATGTCAATCAGATTCATTTTTCTACTGGTGGTGGTGCCACCAATGCGGCAGTGACGTTTGCTCGTCAGGGTCACCAAACGCAGTTTATGGGAGTGGTTGGACGCGACCCAGCGGGACAAGCGGTGTTAGACGCGCTGGACAGTGAAAGTGTTGGTACGCAGCTAGTAAAATTCTCTGACAAATACAACACAGGGTATTCGGTCATGCTCCTAGCGCCAAATGGCGAGCGCACTATTTTGACCTATCGTGGTGCCTCCACGCACTATCATCCAAGCGATTTTTCTCTGGAAAATGTTCAGGCGGATTGGTTGTATGTTTCCAACCTGGCGGGCCAAATGCAAACGCTCAGTAAACTGTTTACCCAAGCGCGCGAACGTGGCATCAAGATTTGCTTTAATCCTGGCAAAAAAGAGTTGGCGCAGCGCGAATTGTTGCTTGGTTTGCTGCAAGACGTAGATATTTTGACCGTTAATAAAGAGGAAATGCAGCAGCTTGTCGAAGGCAGTGATTTGGAGAGTTTGATTCGTCACGGGCTGTATTTGGTGCCGACGCTGTTGGTGACAGACGGCGCCAACGGATCCATGGCGAGCGACGGCAAGACAATCGTCCGCGCTGGCATGTATGAAGATGTCCCAGCCGTCGACAGGACGGGAGCCGGCGATGCATTTGCCTCAGGATTTTTGAGTAGATGGGCAGAAGGCGGCAGTTTGCGAGACTCGGTCATTTTTGCCAGCGCAAATTCGAGCGCTGTCGTTGCAAAAATTAGTGCTAAAGCGGGAATTTTACATAAAGGCGCTCGCCTCCACGAGATGCCGCTACAGGAAAGGAGTATATAATCATGGCACAACACCTGGCTCGACTACTAGGAGAAGGAGCAAATGTGCAGATTGCCCTACAGGAGCTAAATCGGATGACGCGTGATGATAGTGACATTCGGTTGATGTCGGATGTTTTGGCGCGAACACATAGTGTGCTGCGTGCCTTGGGCCTGGATCCACGCGATACGACGGCAAATGAAGTCTACCAGGCGCTGATGGCGGTGGCTCCAGAAATCGACAAACAAGCCTGCTTCAAAGCTAGCGACTGGGTACTGGCAGACATAGACGGGCATATTATTTCATTTCATCCGGTAGATATCGTTGAGAATTATCACCATCAGCTGTCGCTCGGCAGAAATACCACCAAACATGGCAAAGTTGCCCTGGGGCAGGAAATTTACCGTCGCTTCCGGGATCATCCGCAGACGCACAACCCAGCCGTTAGTCGCATCATTTGTGATGGCGGTATCTGTCGGCGGGTTGATGACATCTTGGATTAGTGATCGCAATAGGTTTTATTGGCGGTAACGATGTCGACGATTTCGTCGACACTGTCAGTGATGGTGTAAATATC
>CAUVPL010000063.1:0-4083 GCA_963553685.1 uncultured Candidatus Saccharibacteria bacterium | reverse complement strand
GGAAGCTCATATTACGCATGACCATCTCCCATTTATCATCACCTTCAAATTTAAATAGCATTGCTTGGTTTTCTGCTAGACTAGTCCGATCACTCAGACCCTTATGTCGCTGCTCAGCCGTTTCCGCAAGCTCAGCCTGCAGTGTCGCCTGTCCAGCCCTGACTACTACTGGGCGAGGTTTATTAACATCACACAACAGAGTATAAGCACCGTAAGCGATCATCACAATGATAATGACCATGATACATCGAGAAATGAAATGATGCCCCTTACGAGCAGTCTGCATAAGCTCCATAGCTCAATTATAGCACTTATGTTTTATATATAAACCACGGGCTAATCAGGAAAACAAACCGCGCTTTTTGGAGGTGTTAAATTGTTCCAAAAGCTCACGTTGCTTCTTGCTCAATTTGGTTGGCGTATCAACGATGATACCAACAATGTGTGGACCACGAGAGTCGTTCCTCAAGTGCGGCACGCCATGTCCTGACAACTTAAAATCAGTACCGCTTTGGGTGCCAGCTGGAACTTTCATGCGCACCACGCCATCCACCGTTTCAACATCAATTTCCGTACCCAACGCCGCATCAACCATGGAAACATGTTCTTCCGAAAGAATGATGTCACCTTCACGAGTAAACTTTTTGTGAGCCTTGACTTTGATTTGAACGTACAAGTCCCCCCGCTCACCATCCTGGATTGCTTCACCATGTCCACGCAAACGAATAGCCGCGCCATCATCAATACCTGCTGGAATTTTGACCGTAATCTCACGGTTGTTACGCGTCGTTCCTTTGCCGTGACAAACTGAACATTTCTTTTCAGGAATTTTCCCTCGACCATTACAGGTTGGACAGGTGATGGCTTGTTGAATTTGCCCAAAGATGGAATTCATCACTCGCATCTGCTGACCTGATCCTTTACAGTCATCACATGTCTTCAAACTATATCCAGGTTCGACGCCCTCGCCTTTACAGTGTTCACATTCATCATCCATCGTCAGGCTGATTTTTTTCTCAACACCAAACACAGCTTCTTCAAAGGTCAAAGCCACTGTCGTTTCTACATCACGACCGCGCCGTGGACCACCTTGTCGACCAGCGCCACCGCCAAAGAACTGACTAAAGATGTCACCAAAACCACCGCCAAAATCAAAGTTGACACCTTCTGTACCAAAACCGCCAAAGCCTTCAAATGGATTACCACCAAAACCACCGCCCGAAGCTCCGCCAACACCAGCATGACCAAATTGGTCATATCGCTGTCGCTTTTGTTTATCCTTCAGAACTTCATAGGCTTCATTGACCTCTTTGAACTTTTCTTCATCGCCGCCTTCTTTGTCAGGGTGATATTTCACCGCAGCTTTACGAAAAGCCTTCTTAATCTCATCTTCAGAAGCGGTTTTAGACACGCCTAACACTTCATAATAATCACGTTTGGTCATATATTCTATTGTACGGTTCGTTAGCACTCGTGTCAATAGAGTGCTAGTTAGATAGCCAATTCACATAATCTTTTGACTTTTTTTTATATTCTGTGATATATAGAGAAGCATAGGCTTTGTAAAAACATAAATACAAGTCGAAGCGAGGACAATATGGTACAGACAACAGTAGCCGTAGAACGGCCGAACACCAACCTTAGCACAGCTCCGTCGAGCTTTGAAGAGCTGGAGAAAAGGGTTTACTCGCTTGAAGAAGAAAAACAAATCGAAAGTCTGATGCCACTGGCTAAAAAACTGGCCGAAGATCCGGAGCTAGCTGAACAGTTTGGCGTGTTCAAATGGCTGACTATAGGTGATTATGACCGTGAACAACGAAATGCTGGTAGACACCCCTGGCCAGAGCTGGAAATTAACGGTGAAAAACGCATCTTTTCGGTGCCAGTCATTGCTGGTATTGTTCACTGGGGAGACCGCGACGGGGAGCCTCAGCACAGTGCCCTTTCGGTCATAAAAGACAACTGGCGCGGCGACCCTGACGCCTGGCTGGCGACAGAATTTGACTGTAAAACCGCAGAGACCAAACGAATTCCAACGCTCGACACCATAGTTGATGCCGCCAATCAAGCCACCCTTGTCTTCAAGCCGCGAAATTATCACAACATGCCACCGTTAAGCCGTCCATCAATTGACAAGACGCCAATGCATCAACTGGAAAGAATTGCCGTTACGCTAGATCCGAACTACCATTCGGTGCACGCAGAATACCATGAGCCATATCAAGACCGACGGGAAATCATTGATATTGAACTGCTCTGGGAAGCAATGTCACGCGAGATTGGCGAGCGAGTTGACGACCTATTCCCAGAGTCTGATGATATGGAAATCACTCCATCAACAGGCGCTTCCAAAAAACTTGCCGCCTACACACTCCAGCAAGTCATGAAAGAATAATTTAGCAGCGCTTTGTCAAATGTGTAACTCGACTGCACGCAGGGCTGCGTGGAGTTCACGGGCGTTATTATACCGGTTTTCACATGGTCCGGTAGCAGTTGCTATAATCTCCAGTAAATCCTTTCGCTGAGCTAGCGCAGGTCTAATGCGATATTCAGGATAATCACTACCTGGCTCCCAAATCAAATTGTGCGTTAACTCATGAAACACCATACCGATGGAATACACATCAAAACGATAGTCAATGAGCGAACCTAACTCGGCGATTTCTGGAGCATGCTCCCTGTTCCAGCTTGAATGCGGTCTAGCCTGTACATACGGAGATCTAACCTGATTATAATCAAACAGTGTCAGTATCGGCCGGCCCTCAGTCTCATCGTAGAAGATGTTCGTTGGTCGGATATCATGATGCACCAAACCTCGTTCGTGAAGGTAGCCAGCAGCCTCTGCAACTTGCATCATCATATCAATAATCACCCCGGCAGTCATTTCACCATCATCCAGACGCTGCTGTATAGTACGCTTACGCTCATCCAATGTTGTACCCATAAAAGGATACGTTTCGTGGAGCGGCTCTCCCTGTACTGCTCGAATAACCAATGGCGCCAAGAGATGTTTTGGTTGCCCATCCATCAATTGTTGCATCAGTTCGACCTGGGGGCTGGCTGCACATGCCAGTACATGCCTGCCTACCTTATGAACTCTCCCTTGCTCATCAACTGTAACACGCGAAGAATATGTATCAAACTGGTGCATAATTATTTATATAACAATTCGCTGGCAGCGGCGCAAGCATAAGCCTAGCCCAGACAATACAAAACTACCCCTTGAGAGGGGTAGTTTATGTCACGAGTCGATGCCGAGATTATTTCTCGTCAACCACCTCGCCTTCGACTGGCTCGTCTTTGTCAGGCTCGGACTTCAAGCTCCTCATCAAACTTGACTGGCAGCATCTCTGTGTAGACTGTTGTTTCGCCGTCATGATCAAACTTTATCATGAGACTACCCTGTCTGTGCCTATCTTGATAAGACTGGATCATATTATAAGAATAAACTTTTACATCCCTATCCCTATTTTTCATGCCGCTTTCTACAATCAAGTTATCAACACACTCCTGGAACATTGGCGTCATTATCCATTTACCATCAGGGTCTTTGCAGTATTCACCAGGAGTCATAATAACCATCTTGCAACTAACCGGCGACTGCTGCTCCACCCCCCCCATTTCTCTACGTAAAACTAAACCGCCCAATTGATCCCCTAACGGAGAATAGTGCTGTATATACCCTCGCTTCGTACCGTCGGCAAATTCAGAAACTACAGCTACAGCCGTACAGCCTGACAATCCCCAGGTAGCGATCTTCTTTTCTTCGCCAGGCGCTGCGGTAATATCCCCTTGGCTATCCATTCCAATTAATTTAGTACCCGCAGATTTCTCTATTTCATAAAAAGATGGGGTACTATGAGTCTCTTCGTTTTGCAAAAATGCGGAAGATTCACTCGGTTCAATCATTATAAAATCACTCTGAGGTCTATATAACGCCGGATTTTCATCATCGTAAAGACTTGCAGTCAGAGCATCTGCCCCCATTAAAATGCGAATATATTCCTCCGACCGTCTCTCAAGGCGAGGCTCATCTAAATATGATTCAATTATACCTTTTGTCATTGCAGTTTACATAATATC
>CAUVPL010000062.1:0-4122 GCA_963553685.1 uncultured Candidatus Saccharibacteria bacterium | reverse complement strand
AATTATCGATATTTCCAAAAAATATTTGTTCAATATCAGTATACTTAACTCCATTAAACCATCTTGCGTACAAATCGTCCTCCTTAAAACAAAGACGAGTCCCCTGTTTTTTGATGGTTCGTGATGGACGAGATACTCCCTGTGGATCGATGAATGGCATAGGCTTTAAATTGCAATAAAATAGCTCGTTATCAATCTGCCCATGAGGAATAAATCGTTTTTGATACCACTGTGGTACATAGTGATTATTGACGTATTCTCTTGACATATACAATCCTCTTATCTCTGCATATTGTACCTTCGTAGGCCTGAGAGTCAAACCCAACCAATATTCAGCAATCACTCAGCAAACTGGCTATTATACAGCTCGGCATAAAAGCCGTTCTGCTGCAGCAGTTCGTCGTGATTGCCTTGCTCGATGATGTTGCCGTCGCGGACGACCAAGATCAGGTCAGCGTCGCGAATGGTACTCAGCCGATGGGCGATGACGAAGCTGGTTTTGCCCTGCATCAACTTGTCCATGGCTTTTTGGATGAGTACTTCGGTGCGGGTATCAACCGAGCTGGTGGCTTCGTCCAAAATCAGCATAGGCGTGCGCGCCAACATTGCCCGGGCAATCGTCAGCAGCTGCTTTTCGCCCTGTGAAATGTTCGTTGCTTCTTCGCCCAGCACCATATCGTAGCCACCCGGCAGCGACCGTACGAAATGGTCAACGTGCGCTTCCTTTGCGGTGGCAACCATCTCTTCTTCGCTAGCTGTTGGATTGCCGTATAACAAATTCTCCCGAATGGTGCCATTAAATAGCCAGGTATCTTGCAATACCATGCCAAACATTTGCCGCACATCGCTGCGCTTCATGTTGGCGATATTGACGCCATCAATTTTGATCGCGCCGCTATTAATTTCATAAAATCGCATCAGCAAATTAACCAGCGTCGTTTTGCCCGCGCCCGTCGGACCGACAATTGCCACGCGCTGGCCTGGCTTGATGTGCGCCGACAGGCCTTTGATGATGGTTTGGTCGGGCTGATAGCCAAAGACGACATTGTCAAATTCAACTTCGCCCTTAACGTGCGCTAATTTCACCAAATCTTTACCCTCCGCCTTTTCTTCCGGCTCATCCAAAAATTCAAACACGCGCTCAGCGGCAGCGGCGGTCGATTGTAACACATTGGCGATGTTGGCAACTTGCACCAGCGGCTGATTGAATTGGTTAATGTATTGGATGAACGCCTGAATGTCACCGATTTTCAGCCGACCGTTGATCGCCAGCCAACCACCCAAAATCGCCATCACGACGTAGCCAATGTTGCCAATGAAGTTCATGATTGGATAAATCAAACCCGACAAAAATTGGGCTTTCCAGGCGCTTTCCTGCAACTGATCGTTCACCCGCGAAAACTTAGCCAACGACTTTTTCTGGCCGTTGAACACGCGCATCACCTGATGGCCGCCATACATTTCTTCGATATGGCCGTTTAGTTCACCCAGCTGCGTCTGCTGGCGGAGGAACTGTTTTTTGCGAACTTTTGGCGATCAGCGTCACCGCACCGCCAGCCAGCGGCAACACCAATAGCGCCACCAGCGACATCTGCCAGCTGATGGAGAACATCATCACCAAAATCCCTAGCACCATCACCGTTGAGGAGACGATTTGCGACAGGCTTTGATTGAGGGTTTGACTGATGGTATCGACATCGTTGGTAACGCGGCTGAGCACTTCGCCGTAGGTTTGCTTGTCAAAATAGCTTAGCGGCAAACGGTTAATTTTTTCGGATAATTGCCGGCGCATCCTGAAAGTAACCGTTTGCGTCACCTGGGTCATCAGCCAGGTTTGGATGTAGCGGAACATGGCGCTGAGTATATATAAACCGATCAGCAAACTGACGACCTGCCAAACGGCATCAAAGTGAAATTCTGGACGCCGACTGATATCCAATTTTTTGATGGTCTCGAGCTGGTTGGACGGAATTTGGCTTTCAATTTCCGACTTGTTCGGTAGCCGCTTCAGAACATCAGCACCAGTCGTACCAGCTGGCAGCGAAGCACCCTTTGGCAGTTTACTAGTGATGGTTTCGTAGGCCTTCATGCTGACATAATCTTCGACGATTTGGTTAGTGGCACCGCCCAAAATTTTCGGACTGGCAATCGCAAACATCGTACTACCGACTGCAAAAACCGTCACCATGAGCATGTGCCAGCGGAACTCCGCTAAGTATTTGGCTAATTTCTTGACCGTGCCTTTGAAATCTTTGGCTTTTTCGCCGGCGCCCATACCGCCGCCCATTGGACCGCCCATCTTCACTGGCTGGCGTTTTTTCATGCTTTGCTGAGCCATCATGCCGCTCCTTTCGCAGTCGTCGCCGACATTTTCTGCAGGTCATCTTCCGAAAGCTGGGAAGCAGCAATTTCTTGATAGACTTCGCAATTTTTCATCAATTCCTGGTGCGTACCTTGACCGACAATTTTACCTTCGTCCAGCACGATGATTTTGTCAGCGTTCATGATGGTGTTGATGCGCTGACCGACGATGAGAACAGTTTTATGCTTGGTTTCTTTGGCGAGCGCCGAGCGTAATTTGGCATCAGTTTTGAAATCAAGCGCTGAGAACGAATCGTCAAAAATGTAGACATTCGGCTCGACAGCGATCGCCCGAGCAATCAACAAACGCTGCCGTTGACCGCCGGAAACATTGCTGCCGCCTTGAGCGATGTCATTTTTGTAGCCATTTTTTAGCTCGCCGATAAACTCAGCGGCTTGAGCGATTTTAGCGGATTTTTCGACCAATTTTTGGCTGGCTTTGGCATTGCCGTACTTGATGTTGCTGGCAATCGTCCCGCTAAACAACACACCCTTTTGCGGTACGTAGCCGATTTGATCGTACAATTCCTCTAGTTTGAGCTGGCGAATATCCACGCCGTCCAGCAAGATCTGCCCGGCCGACACATCATAAAAGCGCGGGATCAAATTAATCAACGTTGATTTGCCGGAGCCAGTGCTGCCAATGAACGCTGTGGTTTGCCCCGGCTCGGCCGTGAAATTAATGCTAGACAGCACCGGCAAGTCAGCATCTGGATAGGTAAAGGTGACGTCTTTGAATTCAATTTTACCCATAGCGTCATTTGGCAATTGCTGCGGCGATAGCGGATCAACAATTGACGGCAGCGTGTCGAGCACCTCGCCCACCCGCTTTACCGACACAGCCGCTCGCGGCACCATGATAAACACCATCGACAGCAGCAGAAACGAAATAATCACCTGCATGGCGTACTCCAAAAACGCCATCATATTACCAATCTGTAGATTACCGCTGCTGATCAAATGCGCGCCGAACCAGACGATCGCCACACTAGAAAAGTTCATCACCAGCGTCATGATTGGGTCAAGCAGCATCATCAGCCGATTTAGAAATAGACCCATTTTATTCAGCTCGGTATTGGCTTGCTGGAACTTTTTCTGCTCAATCTTCTCATTATGAAAGGCGCGAATAACTTTTAAGCCGACCAGGTTTTCACGCGTCACCAAATTGAGCTTGTCCACCAGCGTTTGCAATTTCTTAAACCGCGGCACGGCAATGACGAACAGCACGGCAATGACCACCAGCAGTACCGACACCGCCAGCGCAATGATCCAGCTCAAATTTGGTGCGTTGTGGATGGCTTTTTGCAGACCGCCAATTGCCATGATTGGTGCCATCAATGCCAGGCGCAGCAGCAGGATTGACGTCATCTGAATTTGCTGAATGTCGTTGGTCGAGCGGGTGATCAGCGAGGCGGTCGAAAATTTATTGAAATCCGCCAGCGCAAAACTCTCGACTCGCTCAAATAGTTCTGTTCGTAATTTTTGCGCCATACCGGTGGCGATCCGGGCCGCCAAAAACCCGATGACGATCGAACACAATCCGCCCGCCGCCGTCACCACAATCATCGCCAGTCCGTTATGCCAAATCGCTGGCATGTCTTGCTTGATGATGCCGTTATTGACAATTTCCGACATCTTGTCAGGCAGCCACAAATTCGCCATCACCATGGCGTAGGTAAAACCGACCAAGATGATGAACATCAGCCAGTAGCCGCTAAAAATTCGTAAAATATGCTTCATAATTGTTCTTATTAGTACCTC